>NZ_JAAKVU010000010.1:0-182853 GCF_049175815.1 Aeromonas sp. 600276
GTTTTGTTATCCGGTTTGAAGCCGTATGACCACTCCCTTTTGTGGGCAACTGTCAGGTGAATACCATCTCCATACATAACAATTAATACCTATCTCCCCATCCCCACACCCGCCATCCCATCAATCCCAGCATCAATACAACCCCCGGCAGCCAGACCCAGTAGAGTTCGGAGAGGATCACCGCCTCACCTCGGGCGGTGAAATAGGCCTCCAGCTTGAAGGGGGCGACCCGGATCACCTGCCAGGGGGCAAAGAAACGCTCGTCACGCCACGGCCAGAGCCAGCCCACCCCTTTGCCGCCGGTGGTGAGGGAATCGAGCAGGCTGTGGGAGAGCAGAGAAACCAGCAGAAACGACCAGACGGTAGCAGCGCTGGCCCGAAATTGGCGGTGAAACAGCATGGCCAGGGTAGGCAGGACAAAGGCGAACAGCAGGGAGTGGGTAAAGCCGCGGTGACCAAAGACATGGCCGTAGGCAACCCCCAGTTTGAAGGCGAGCACATCTGCATCGGGCAGCATGGCGATGGCAACCCCCGCCAGCAGCAGACGCGGCGGAATGATCCGGCTGCCCAGCCCGAGTCCAAGGCAGAGAGGAACGGCAGCGTGAGTGACCATGGTGGGCATAGAATAAAGCTCCAACTGAAGACGTAAGCCTACCCTACCCCCGCTCGGTGAAGTGAAGGTGAAGTGCAATGCGGCTCTGCACACAACATCCTCCCGGCCCCTCTATCATCTCCCAGACCCTCCCTAACCACCTTTTCTGTTCTAAAAGGTGAACACTTCTACACTTTTTTATCGAAAACAACGCTGAGACTATAAAAAGTGCACCATCGTACACTTTTTGTTGCTGTTTGCTCTTACCATGAGCTAAGGTGTAACAACCTACACTTTTTCCGTGATCATGATGACAGATACACCGTTGCCAACCGGCACGAAAGAACTGGATCCCGCCTCGCTGGGACTGGCGATACGGGAGAGACGCAAAGCAGCCAAGATGACCCAAGAGGTGACGGCCTCACTGTGCGGCATCTCCAAGAAAACCCTGATCAAGATTGAAAAAGGGGGGGATGTCTACCTCTCGACCCTGCTGCAGGTGATGAAGGCGCTGGGACTGAGGTTGCAACTGGTGCAAGAAGCGGGATCACAGGTAATGAGCAGCTACAGCCAACCAGAGGTCGGTGATGATGAATGGTTCTGAGCACCATCGGCTGGAACTTCGGCTGGGTAATCAGCTGATCGGCCATCTCGAATATGACTCCAACCGGGATTCGTTTCAGCTCGGCTATCTGCCAGAGTGGCAAGCGCGCGGATTCCCACTCTCACCGCCACTGGCGTTGGATGGCTCGGCCAGCAGCGCTCAGATCCGGGCGTATCTCGGCAACTTACTGCCAGAAAATCGCGGGCTGGATCATCTGATTGAGGTACTCTCCGTTTCGCGCAGCAATCTCTTTGCCCTGATCCACGGTATCGGCCGCGATGTATCCGGGGCTGTCACCTTCACCCTACCCGCAGAGCCCGACATTCCCACCCGGTTTCGCCCCATCACACCAGAGGAGTTGATGCTGCGCCTCGATCAACCCGAGATTTGGCCACTGGAAGTCTGGGATGGCCGCCCCCGACTCTCGGTTGCGGGTGTGCAGGCCAAACTCAACCTGCTGCGACTCGAGGGGAGGCTAGGATTTGGCGAAGGTGAACTCTGTTCAACCCACCTCCTCAAGTTCGAGCATCACCCTCATCTGGTGATCAATGAATTTGTAACCATGCAGCTGGCCGCACAGCTTAGCATGCCGGTGGCGCGGGTCGAACTGCATACTGTGGGTCAGGGTGAGAAGTCCCACAGAAGCTTGCTGGTGGAACGGTTCGACCGTCGTCTTGATGAGGATGGCATGAGGGTCCGCCGTCGCCACATGATCGATGCCTGTCAGGGGCTGGGGTTCCCCGTCGCCCGAAAATATGAACGCAACTTCGGTGATGGTCGGGACGTGGCCCATATTCGGGAAGGGGTGAGCCTACCACGGCTGTTCAGCCTTAGCGCTCTCTGCGTCAATCCAGCGCAGGCCAGACTGGACATGCTGCAATGGCTGCTCTTCAACCTCTGCGTCAACAATCACGATGCCCACGGCAAGAACTACAGCTTCTTCGTATCAAAAGCAGGGCTGACGCCCACCCCTTGGTACGATCTGGTCAATGTGGGGCTTTACCCCGAGTTCAACCAGCATCTGGCCATGGCCATAGGCGACGAATTTGCTCCCGAGGCGATCAACGCATGGCAGTTGCTGGAAATGGCCGAGGCATGTGACCTGCCCGAACGCCTACTGCAACAGACCTTGCAGAAGATAGCCAGCGACATCCTCCACCATTTGGATGCCGCTATAGCCATGGTCGAGACAGACCATCCCGCCGAGCTGGATTATCTGGCACGCTATAAAGATGACGTTGAGCGCCGTTGCCACCATTTTCAGGAGCAGGCGGGGCTGTTGCCCGAACTGCAGCTATAGCCAAACCTTGCCCACCCCCATGGGACGTAACCCAGCCTTGAGCCCATGACGGGCATTGCCTACAATGACCCACTTTTTATCACACTCAGGTAAATAAAATGAGCGACAACAAACCTGCCCTGCCCGACCGTCTGGCGGCCAACCCGCGCAGCCCGCACCATGTGGCAGAGTGCTTCCAGCACGAGATCGGCATTCGCGTGAACGGCAAGGAGCGCACCAATGTCGAGGAGTACTGCATCAGCGAAGGTTGGGTGAAGATCCCCTCCCCCAAGGCCAAGGATCGCTATGGCAACCCCATGCTGATCACCGTCAAGGGCACCGTTGAGGCCTTCTACGCCTAAGCCGCCCTGACCGCGCGCCCCGCCGGGCCCGCCGCCATGCTGTTCAGAACACCGGCCTTGCGCCGGTGTTCTGCTTTGGGCCCTGCATCTTTGTGTCGATGGCGGGCAAAGAGTGTCGCAGCGGGCGCCGCCCCCACTTGCATCGGGCCTGCGTCTCGGCAATCCTTGCCGCCCCTTGAACTGGCATGATCTCATCCATGAACAAGCTGTTTGTCCTGCTGGCGCTGTTGACCCTGAGCACAGCGGCCCGCGCCGATATCCTTATCAATCCCCAGATCGTGGTGAACGGCCAGAGCCAGGGTGGCGGGCGTATCCACATCTGTACCCTGACCCCCTTCAACAGCGTCTATGCCGATGCGGGGCGCAGCGAATGGCTGGCGCGCCAGAAGGTGAGCCGCCGCTGCCAGCAGGGCCAAGGCAACAACAGCCTGTTTTGCGAACCTGCCAAGGCGAGCTGCCTGACAACCCGATTGGACGAAGGGGACGACGCCAGCACCCTGTTGGTGTTTGACGGCGCCCACCAGAGCGGCGACGCCCTGCGCATCGACCGGGATATTGCGGATCTCGGCCGCTACGGCTTTGCCAACCGCATCTCCTCCTTCACCGTGCCGGCTGGCTGGGTGGTGCGTTTCTTCGAGGAGACCGATTTTCGCGGTGGCTACTACACCCGCAAGGGCGGCGATCAGGAGGCAACCGACTTCAACAATCGCATCCGCTCGGTGCGGATCCTGAGCCGCTAACGCCCTGCCCCATCACCTCTTCGCCATAAAAAAACCTCTGCCCGGGCAGAGGTTTTTGCTTTTCGAGGCTTACTGCCAGTTGGGGTCGGCTTCAACCTGCTTCATCAGGGCGGCCTGCATCCCCTTGTCCGGCTGGCCGAGCCAGGTGTAGCGGGCGAACTTGGACGGGGTTTCGCGGGCGGCATCGCTATCCGGCAGGTCGATCAGCACGCCCCACACCCGTTTGGCCTTGGCATCCACCAGCAGCTGCATGTAGTGGCTGGCGCAGTCGTGAGGTTTGCAGACCGAACCGCTCTGATAGGGGGTGCCGGCCACGGCTTCGAGCGGGGAGCTGGTGCCGTTGCCGCTGCGCACCCACTTGGGCAGGTTCTTGATGCCCTGGGTCGCCTTGGCCCAGGTGGCCTTGAAGTCCGCCGACAGCAGCAGATCAGAGGTATAGGTGGCGGCGGCAAACGCCGGCGCGGCGCCGACCAGCAGCAGGGAGAGCGCCAATGCGCGAGAGAGACGGGTCATGGTGTGATTCCTTGTTATATGAATGCCTGAACGGGCGCGGACTGGCCGTGCGTCATCACGCTACCGCCTGCGCCCGCCCCTGTCGAGCCCACGCCGTGCCGAGGCGTCAGTGGCTGGCGCCAGATGAACGACACCCCGCCGCGCCAGTGGCGAGACGGGGTGTGCATGGAGGCAAGGGTCGCTTAGCCGAGGGAAGCGAACAGCCCCGCCAGGGTGGCGCTCATCAGGTTGGCCAGGGTCGCGGCCAGCACCGCCTTGAAGCCGAGGCTCGCCACGTCGTGGCGGCGCTCCGGCGCCATGGTGCCGATGGAGCCGAGCTGCACCGCAATGGAGCCCAGGTTGGCAAAACCACAGAGGGCGAAGGTGATGATGATCTGGGTGTGGGCGCTCAGATCCTGCTTGATGTTGGCAAAGTCCAGGTAGGCGACGAACTCGTTCATGATCACCTTCTGGCCGATGAGTGACCCTGCCGCCATCATCTCGCTGGCCGGCACGCCGATAAGCCAGGCCACCGGGGCAAACAGGTAACCCAGCAGCTGCTGCAGGGAGAGATCAGCCCAGCCGAACCACTCGCCCACCGTGGTGAGACCGGCGTTGATCATGGTGATCACGCTGACAAAGGCCAGCAGGATAGTACCGATGGCCACCGCGATCTTCATGCCGCTCATGGCGCCACCCGCCAAGGCGTCGATGGCATTGCTGTAGTCGCTCTTGTCGAGGGTGATCTCGGCCTGATCGTTCACCTGCTGCTGCTCAGGCACCAGCAGCTTGGCCATCAAGAGGCCCCCCGGCGCCGCCATAAAGGAGGCGGCGATCAGGTATTTCAGATCCACACCCAGCCCTGCGTAGCCACCGAGCACAGAGCCAGCCACTGAGGCCATGCCACAGGTCATCACCGCAAACAGCTCGGAGCGGGTCATGCCCGCCAGGAAGGGGCGGATCAGCAGCGGCGATTCACCCTGGGAGAGGAAGATGTTGCCGGTGGCCACCAGGGATTCGGCGCGGCTGGTGCCGAGCAGGCGGTGAATGCCGCCCCCCAGCACCCGGATCACCCACTGCATGATGCCGAAGTGATAGAGCACGGCGATCAGCGCGCTGATGAAGATCACCAGCGGCAGCACCCGCACGGCGAAGATGAAGCCGTTGCTGGCCAGATCGCCAAACACGAAGCGGATGCCGCTGTCGGCAAAGCCGAGCAGGGCGGAGACGCCGTTGCTCATGGCGCCGAGCATGATTTGACCGGGGGGGAAGTAGAGCACCAGGGCGGCAAAGCCGGTTTGCAGGGCGAGCGCCCCCAGCACGGTCCGCCAGCGGATGGCACGGCGGTTTTCACTGGCCAGCCAGGCGATAAACATCAGGGCCAGCATACCGACCAGACTCAATAACAGCGTCATCTTGCACCTATGAAGAGAGAAGTTTCATACGGCAAGTCTGCAGACAGGCATCGCAGGGAGCGGGCGGGAGAGGTGCCGACCCCGCGACACGCAGACCACAAACCTACAGGTTAGTGGCGGGTCCCATCCTGGGGTCATTCACGTTCCGGGTGACAGCGAGTATCGGGTGACGCCAACCAGAACGCAGGGAGCCGCGCGCCAGGTGGCAGGTCGGGCGGCGATGGTACAGTGATCGCCGTCACAGAAAAAGCGGTAAAACGATTGGCACCGTCAACTTTTTCACGGCCAAGGTCCCTTTCGCCGAAAACGCGGCAGGATTGCGCCACAACTGAGCCACTTCACAGGACAACCACACCTCGCTCCCCCCGAATAGGGCAAACACCGCCCCCTTCCCCGGATAACCGAAGCGGTTCACGTTTTTTCACGCCCCAACGCGGTACACTGACCAATCACCAAGTTTATGTTTTTATTGAAAAAGCCCCATGGTCCTGGAATGGCCTGGAGCCATCAACCTTCGGTGGAACGCCATCATGATGAAAAGAACCGCGATTGCCCTGACGCTGGCCGGCCTGCTGACACTGCCTGCCGTGCTCCCTTCCGAAGCCTGGGCTGCCCCGGTACGCTCCCTGCAAAAGGAGCAGAATTACGACCAGTACATCAGCAAGCGCCAGGTGGTGGATCAGCTGCTGGCGGACGCCTGGCAGATCTTCAAATCCCCCGCCCGCATCTCCACCGCCGGCTTCACCGCCAAGATGCCGAGCAACATGGAGCAGGTGACCGAGCTGCTGCTAGAGGCCTACCAGCTCGAGCCCTATCGCACCGACTTGCTCATCTCGGCGGCCAACGCCCAGATCTACAACGGCAACGTGGACAAGGCCATCGGTCTGTTCGAGCAGGCCCTCAGCACCGCGCCCGATGACATCGACCTGCTGACCTACCTCGCCACCTGGCAGACCTTCAAGCACAACGAGACCGCCGCCAAGGAGTATCAGAGCAAGCTGGCAACCCTCAACCCCGGCCGGGCGGCCGATCTGCAGCGCATCTTCGACACGGTCGATCGCGTCGTCGCCACCCCGCTCAAGGAGCAGGGTGAGCGCTCACCCAAGCCGGGCAACCGGGCCATCGTCACCCTGGGTTATGCCCTCAATCCCGACGGCTCCATGCACGACATCCTGCTGGGCCGGCTGGAAACCACCCGGGCGCTGGCCAAGGCCAACCCGGCGGCCCTCATCATCCTGACCGGCGGCGTGCCCCAGAACCGTCAGACCGAGGGCAAGCTGATGGCCGACTGGCTGGTGAAAAAGGGGATAGATCGCTCCCGCATCATCGAGGAGAACTACGCCACCAGCACGGTGGAGAACGCCCTCTACAGCGGCTATGCCCTCGCCCGCCATCAGATCGAGTACGCCACTCTGGTGAGCTCCGCCAGCCATGTGCGCCGGGGCCAGACATTGCTTGAGATCGCCTGCTGGCAGAGCGGGCCGGCCGGGATCCGGATAGACAGCGTCAGCTACCCCGACAAGCCACTCTCCGAACTTGCCAAGGTGAGCGACAGCGAGCTGCTCGGCATCTACCGCGACGCCCTGCGCACCTACGGGCTCTGGAGCTACCGCTCCGCCCCCCTGCTGGAGCGCTGAGTTCAGGCACGCCGCGCTCGCCCGGCCCGTTGCCAACGCGCGTCTTGCCTCAGCGGCATCCCCTGCCCCATACCAACCCGCCCAACCGGCGGGTTTTATTTTATCCGCCCAACAAGCCAAACCGGTTCGATATTCAATAAATGGGCAAGCATTGCCATATATGAATAGTCTTGCCGATATTTTCAGCATTTTTTCAACACCCATTGCCAGCCATCAAATATCGACTTGCCATATTGAGATATATGAATAAACGGATTTTATTGCCGTTCTTTTTCTAAGAATCATATTTCATCAGCCATATATTTTCGGTCTTTCCTCAGCGCCCCGATAAATGGGAAAACTGCCCCTTCATTCCCCCGATGGAGCAATATCATGACAGGAAAAGGACATTCCCTCTGGCTGGCGGCGCTCACCCTGCTCAGCCTGCAAGCCAGGGCCGTGGACGTTACTGTGGCCTACCAGACCTCTGCCGAACCGGCCAAGGTGGCCCAGGCCGACGACACCTTTGCCCGCAGCAGCGGCGCCACGGTGAAGTGGCTCAAGTTTGACAGCGGCGCCAGCGTGGTGCGGGCGCTCGCCTCCGGCGACGTGCAGATCGGCAACATTGGCTCCAGCCCGCTGGCGGTGGCCGTCAACCAGCAGGTGCCCATCGAGGTGTTCCTGCTCGCCTCCCAGCTCGGCAACTCGGAAGCGCTGGTGGTCAAGCCCGGGCTCACCTCCCCCGCAGCCCTGGCCGGCAAGCGCATCGCCGTGCCTTTTACCTCCACCACCCACTACAGCCTGCTGGCCGCGCTGCGGCACTGGGGAGTGGATCCGGCCAGCCTGCAGATCGTCAACTTGCAGCCGCCGGCCATCATCGCCGCCTGGCAGCGGGGTGACATCGATGGCGCCTATGTCTGGGCGCCGGCCCTCAACGAGCTGACCAAGGACGGCAAGGTACTGACCGACTCGGCCCAGGTGGGCGAGTGGGGCGCCCCCACCCTAGATGTCTGGGTGGTACGCAAGGCGTTCGCCAAGGCCCATCCCGAACTGGTACAGGCCTTCGTCGACAGCACCCTGGCGGCCCAGCGCGACTACCTGGCCAACCCCGACGGCTGGCTCGCCAAGCCGGACAACCTCGCCAAGCTGGCCAAACTGAGCGGCGTGCCGGCCAGCGACGTGCCCGCGCTGGTCAGGGGCAACAGCTACCTGAGCGCCAGCCAGCAGGGCGCCGAACTGGGGGAGCTGGTGAACCAGACCCTGGTGGACACCAGCCGCTTTCTCAAGGAGCAAGGCAAGGTACAGAGCGCCGGCAACGATTATCGCGACTACGTGACCGACCGCTTCGTCAAGGCTCACGCCCGCTAACCCCGCAAAACAAGGAGGCATGCATGCTGCAGCTCACCCACCTTTGCGCCGATTACGCCGGACGCAGAGTCCTCGACAACATCAACCTGACCCTGGATGCGGGCGAGCTGATGGTGGTGCTCGGCCCCTCCGGCTGCGGCAAAACCACCCTGCTCAACCTCATCGCCGGTTTTCAGAGCGCCCAGCAGGGCACCATCAGCCTGCAGGGGCGGCCGGTGCGCGGCCCCGGCGCCGAGCGAGGGGTGGTCTTTCAGCACGAGGGGCTGCTGCCCTGGCGCAACGTGCTGGACAACGTCGCCTTCGGGCTGCAGCTGGCCGGCGTGCCGCGCCGCGAACGCGAGGCCAGCGCGCTGGCCATGCTGAGCAAGGTGGGGCTGGAGGAGGCCCAGGCCAAGCCGGTCTGGCAGCTCTCCGGCGGTCAACGCCAGCGGGTCGGCATCGCCCGGGCGCTGGCCACCCAGCCGCAACTGCTGCTGCTCGACGAGCCCTTCGGCGCCCTCGACGCCTTTACCCGCGAGCAGATGCAGACCCTGCTGCTGCGCCTGTGGCACGAGCAGCGCCGGCAGGTGCTGCTCATCACCCACGACATCGAGGAGGCGGTGTTCATGGCCACCGAACTGGTGCTGCTCTCCCCGGCGCCGGGGCGAGTCATGGAGCGGCTGACCCTGGACTTCGGCCGCCGCTTCGCCGCTGGCGAGCCCTGCCGCAGCATCAAGTCGGATCCCGCCTTCATCGCGCAGCGCGAGTACGTGCTGGAGCGGGTCTTTGCCGAGCGGGAGGTGTTTGCATGAGCCTCACCCTCTCCCGTCCGCTCGACCCTGCCCGCCGGATACGCCTGCGCTGGCCGCTGCCGCGCCGGCTTGGGATAAGCCTGCTGACCCTCTGTGCCCTCCTGGCGCTCTGGTGGCTGGTGGCCCGGCTCGGGCTGATAAACCCGCTGTTCCTGCCGCCACCCGCCCAGGTGCTGCAACAGCTTGTCACCCTCGCCGGGCCGCAAGGCTTCATGGACGCCACCCTCTGGCAGCACCTCGCCGCCAGTTTGCAGCGCATCCTCATCGCCCTCGCGGCCGCCACCCTGTGCGGTGTGACGGTGGGTCTCGCCATGGGGCTCAGCCCCACCCTGCGCGGCATGCTTGACCCGCTGATCGAGCTCTACCGGCCGGTGCCGCCCCTTGCCTACCTGCCGCTGATGGTGATCTGGTTTGGCATCGGCGAAACCTCCAAGGTGCTGCTCATCTATCTGGCCATCTTCGCGCCGGTCGCCATGGCCACTCTGGCCGGGGTGCAGGGCGCCAGGCAGGTGCGTCTGCGGGCCGCCCGGGCGCTCGGCGCCAACCGCTGGCAGGTGCTCTGGTACGTCATCGTGCCCGGCGCCCTGCCGGACATGCTCACCGGGCTGCGCATCGGGCTCGGGGTCGGCTGGTCCACCCTGGTGGCAGCCGAGCTCATCGCCGCCACCCGCGGCGTGGGCTTTATGGTACAAGCCGCCGGCGAGTTTCTCGCCACCGACGTGGTGCTGGCGGGCATTCTGGTGATCGCCCTGATCGCCTTCACTCTGGAACTTGGTTTACGTGCGCTGCAGCGTCGCCTGACGCCGTGGCATGGAGAAGGACTATGAGCAATTCCCTGCATATCACCCCCCTTGGCCCCCACATCGGCGCCGAGATCAGCGGCCTCAGCCTGGCAGGGCCGCTCGATGAGGGTCAGTTCGCGCAGTTGCAGCAGGCCCTGCTGACCCATCAGGTGCTGTTCTTTCGGGATCAGCCCATCAATCCCCGCCAGCAGCGGGCGCTGGCCAACCGCTTCGGCGATCTGCACATTCACCCTGTCTATCCCCACGCGCCGGAGGCCGAGGAGATCATCGTGCTCGACACCCACGACGACAACCCGCCGGACAACGACAACTGGCACACCGACGTCACCTTCATCGAGACGCCGCCGGCCCTGGCAATTCTGGCCGCCAAGCAGCTGCCGCCGGTGGGGGGCGATACCCTGTGGGCCAGCGGCATCGCCGCCTTCGAGGGGCTCTCCCCCCGCCTGCAGCAGTTGCTGGCAGGGCTGGAAGCCGAGCACGACTTCACCAAGTCGTTCCCGGCCCATCGCCACAGCGCCAGCCCGGCCGAGTACCAGCGCTGGCAGGAGGCGGCGGCCCGTCACCCGCCGCTGCGCCACCCTGTCATCCGCACCCACCCCTTGAGCGGCCGGCAGGCACTGTTCGTCAATGAGGGCTTCACCACCCGCCTGCCCGATTTGCCGGCGCAAGAGAGCGAAGCGCTGCTCGCCTTCCTGTTTCGCCATGTCACCAAGCCCGAGTATCAGGTTCGCTGGCGCTGGCGGGAGCACGACATCGCCATCTGGGACAACCGGGTCACCCAGCATTACGCCAACGCCGACTATCTGCCGGCCCGACGAGTGATGCACCGGGCCACCGTGCTGGGGGACAAGCCGTTCTGGCGCGCGTCCGCGTAACGCCAGGACCTCCCCCTGCACCGACCGGTTGCGCCGCCGTTATTGATCCCGCATAAAATAACGGTGCGCGTTGCCGGTCATTATTTTCAAATAGATCAATGAGACCACCAGATATCACCAGAAATATGTAAATCGACACACCTTGCAATATTTCTATACAACTTCCGGCTGCCATCCGGTCGGCCCCTCCCCGTACTATTTCGGGGTTCAGGCTAGATAAATGGAAATAGACAATGAAATACTCGCTGCTCATGACCCTGCTGGCACCGGCATTGCTGGCAGGCTGCAATCTGGAAAAGAAAGAGGAGCCCTTCCAGGCTCGCCATATTCGCGCCGGCTATGACGCCGGCCAGGTCTGCCAACAGCTGCGCCAGGGCTGGCAGGAGGACGGCATCGCCATTCCCGCCAGTCAGGTCAGTTGCCACTACCTGACGGTGCCGCTCGATTACGACAAGGAGTGGGTCCAGATCAAGGAGACCAAGTGGGAGAAGCGCTCCGCTGCACGCGCCGGCAGTTCCCTCTTCGCCGACAACAGCCCCCGCTTCTCCTCCTGGTCGGACAAGCCCGTCCGACCCCATGTCAAACAGGAGACCCGCACGGTCAAGGGCGACACCCTGGATATCTTCTATCTGCACTATCGCGCCAGCGGCGACTATCGCGGCACCCTGTTCTACAACCCGGGCGGCCCCACCTCGGCCACCCCGGATCTTGGCCTCCTGCTCGACATGCTGCGCAGCGCCAATCCCGCCATCCTTGAGCACTACGACATCGTCACCCTGGATCCCCGCGGGGCCGGTTACAGCGCCCTCGGCCACGAACTGCGCAGCTGCCTGCTGACCGACAAGCAAGGCGTGCGGCCGGACATGACCCCGGCGCAGCTCGCCCAGCTGTTCGCCAGCCGGGACAAGGGCGCCCTGCCGGCGCTCCAGAGCAGGGCGGATCAGGGCAAGGCCTTCAGCACGGCCCTCTTGGAGCGCTGCGACGAGCCGTTGCGGCTACATGCGCCGCACCTGGGCTCGCGGGCCGTGGTCGAGGACATGGAGCGCCTGCGCCAGCACCTGGGGCGCGAGCGGATCACCCCCATCACCTTCTCCTACGGCACTCGCCTGGCGGCCCTCTATGCCGCCCGCTACCCGAGCCACGTGGCCAATCTGGTGGTCGACTCGCCGATGTCTCCCGCCGAGAGCCGCTACCCGGCCATCTTTCGCCGCGATGGCGAGAATGCCAACCGCATCCTGGCCTGGCGCTTCGGGGATCAGGCGCTGCAGCGCAGCATGGCGGTGACCCGCCAGGTGCGCGACAACGGCCGCTATGTGGACAATCAGGGCAATGTGCTCGACCGCGCCAGCTGGGTGGCGGTGCTGGGCGATGCCATCAGCGGCAGCCAGCGCGACGATCAGCTCACTTTCTGGCAGCAGGACGACGCCGGCCCCCTGCTGGCCCGCCTCGCCGGGCAGGACGATGACAACCCCTATCAGGAACTGCAGGAGATGCCCTTCTTCAGCGCCATCCACTGCACCGACAACAGCGAGCCCTATGGCTGGCAGGGGCTGGATCCGGAAGATGCCGCCTTCCAGGGGGCCGGTGCCCTGCTGCTGGCCAAAAGCTTCAACACCTGCGCCGACTGGCCTTATCCGCGCCAGCCCATCACCAGCTACGGCGCCGGCGAGATAAAGCTGCCGGATGATGCCAGGGCCCTGGTGCTCGGCGCCGAATACGATCCCAATACCCCCTTCACCGGCGCCCGCCAGATGCAGGCCGCCTTTGGCAGCGCCGCGCGAATGGTGCAGGTGACGCAGAGCAACCAGCATGGTCAGCTAAACAGCTCCCGCTGCGCCCGGGCGGCCCTCAGCACCCTGCTGCTGGGAGATGGCGCGAGCCTGCCCGCCGAGCAGCGCTGCCTGGCCGACTGAGCCCAGCCCTACCAAGCACAGCTGGGCACAATCCAGCTGAATACGGCCCAGCTGAGCACAGCCCAATAAAAAGCCCGCCGGATTGGCGGGCTTTTTCATGCTGGTCGGCGTCCTCAGGCGGCGACCAGCGACTCCAGATCGCGCCGGCTCAGGCGTTTGCTGTCCACCTTCACATAGACGGAGCGCTCCGAGGCGGCCAGCAGCACGTCGCTCACCCCCTCGCAGGCGCGGATCTTCTGCTCGAGCGCCGCGTCGGCCTCCACCCCTTCCGGCAGCACGATGCGCAGGCTGCTCACATAGGGGGGCTCGGCCATGGTGAGGCTGACCCCGAGCCAGACCAGCGCCAGCGCGGCGCAGCCGCCAAACACCAGGGCGCCGCCCCCCAGGCTGTAGAGCAGGCCGCCGAGGCTGCCGCCGATGGCCACCCCGATGAACTGGCTGGTGGAGTAGATCCCCATGGCGGTGCCCTTGTAGCCGGGGGGCGACTCCTTGCTGATAAGAGAAGGCAGCAGCGCCTCCATCACGTTGAAACCGATGAAGAAGATCTGCAGCCCGGCGAGCAGGCCCCACAGCTGCAGGCCGCTTTGCCAGAGCACCAGCTCGGCGATGAGCATCACCAGCACGCAGATCTGGAACACCCGCTTCATTTTTCTGCGTTTCTCGGCATAGATGATGAACGGCACCACGCTGACGAAGGCGATCAGCATGGTGACCAGATAAGCCTGCCACTGGCTGTCGCGGGGCAGGCCGGCGCGCTCCAGCAACGGTGGTAGCGCCACGAAGCTCGACATCAGCAGGGTGTGCACGCAGAGGATGCCGAAGTTGAGCTTGAGCAGGCGCGGGTTGGTCAACACGGTGCGCATCCCCCCCTTCACCATGCCGGACTCGCGATTGAGCAGGTGGCCGCTCGGGGTCGGCACCAGCCAGAGGGTGACGGCGATACCCGCCAGCGCCAGCAGGGCGATCAGCCAGAAGAGACCACTGAGCCCCAGCGCATGGGTGATGAGGGGGCCGGTCACCATGGCGATGGCGAAGGTGATGCCAAAGCTCACCCCGATGAAGGCCATCGCCTTGGTGCGGTTCTGCTCGCGGGTGAGATCCGACAAGAGCGCCATCACGGCGGCGGAGATGGCGCCGCTACCCTGCAGGGCACGGCCGAGGATCACGCCCCAGATGGAGTGGGTCAGCGCCGCGATCACGCTGCCAAGGGCAAACATCAGCAGGCCGCCGACGATGAGGGGCTTGCGGCCCACCTTGTCGGAGAGCAGACCGAACGGGATCTGGAACAGCGCCTGGGTCATGCCGTAGATGCCGATGGCCAGGCCAATCAGCGCCTCGGAGGCGCCAGCCAGCGACATGCCGTAGGTGGTCAGCACCGGCAGCACCATAAACATGCCGAGCATGCGCAACGAGAAGACGGAGCCGAGCGCCCAGGTGGCACGGCGCTCGCCCCTCGTCATGGTGAAATCATTCATGATGGCCTCGATAGGTCAGGAAAAAGGAAGACTCAAGGAGTGGCCGACACTGGGCTTGCCACACCCGACACAAGGGAAAAGTGCCCGACGGGGCGGCCCCATAATAACAGAGCCGGGAAGGTTCCCGGCTCTGGATTTCATGCATTTTAGGGGGGCAAGTCACACTATCAGGGCAGCATACTCACCAGCACCGCAGGCTCTGCCTCCGGCTGGAAGTCCACCGACATCATCACGCTCAGGCAGGTAATGGTGACGATGGAGAACATGAACAGCTTGCGCGCCCAGAGGGAGTCATCCACCGCCGCCTTGTAGCCAGACAGCGCCATCCCCAGCCACCAGACGCTGACCGCGGTGGCCACCACCAGATACTTGTAACCGGCATAACCGCCGAGGAACAGCATCAGGGTCGGCACCATAAAGGCCAGGATGTAGAGGGTGATGTGCAGCTTGGCCACCGGGATCCCCTTCACCACCGGCAGTACCGGGATGTTGGCCGCCTGGTAATCCTTGAAGCGGAAGATGGCGATCGCATAGGAGTGCGGCATCTGCCACAGGCTGAAGATCGCCAGCAGGATCAGCGCCCCCGAGTCGAACTGACCGCTCACCGCGCAGTAGCCGATGACCGGCGGCGCGGCGCCGGAGAGGCTGCCGACCAGAGTGCCGTAGACCGAGTGACGCTTCATGTAGAGGCTGTAGACCCCCACATAGACAATGAAGCCCAGCACTGCCAGCAAGGCGGCCAACGGATTGGCCGCAAAGTAGAGCAGTGCAATGCCCGCAATGCCGAGGGCGCTCGCGTACCAGAGCGATACGCCGGGGGCGATCAGACCCTTCACCAGAGCACGGTTCTTGGTGCGCTCCATGATGCAGTCGATGTCCCGGTCGATGTAGTTGTTGAACACGCAACCGGAGGCGACCACCAGTGATACACCAGCCATGGTCAGGATGAAGAGGGGCACATCCAGGCTCCCCTTGGAGGCCAGCAGGAACCCTCCGATAACCGAGATGAGGTTACCGAAGATGATGCCCGGCTTGGTCACTTGCAGGTATTGCTTCATCATCATTGCCAACCTGCTCAGTGAACCATCATGTTGATGTTGAGGTTGTACATGATCCACAGGGAACCCACGACCACGATGGCGATGATGAGCACGGTAAAGATCAGTGCCACCAGGTTCCAGCGCTCCTCGGACGAGGTGTTCATGTGCAGGAAGTAGACCAGGTGCACGAAGATCTGCACTACCGCCATGCCGACCACGGTGGCCAGCACGGTAGTGTGGGAGGCAGAACCGTCCATCACCATCCAGAACGGCACTGCGGTCAGGATCAGGGACAGCACGAAGCCGATCAGGTAACTCTTGGCGCTGCCGTGGCTGGCGCCGTGATTGTCAACGGAATGACTCATTACATGACCCCCATCAGATAGACCACGGTGAAGACGCAGATCCACACCACGTCGAGGAAGTGCCAGAACAGGCTCAGGCACATCAGACGGGTACGGTTGCGATCGGTCAGCCCCTTCTTGGCTACCAGCACCATCATCACGATGATCCAGACAAGACCGCTGGTCACGTGGATACCGTGGGTACCCACCAGGGTGAAGAAGGCGGAGAGGAAGCCACTGCGATCCGGACCGTAGCCCTCGGCAATCAGGTGATGGAACTCGTAGATCTCCATCGCGATAAAGCCGGCACCGAACAGGAAGGTGATGAACAGCCAGGTATTGACCGCCGCCACCTTGTTCTTGTTCATGGCCAGCATGCCAAAGCCAAAGGTGATGGAGCTCAGCAGCAGCAGCATGGTTTCGGCAAACACGAACGGCAGTTCGAAGATGTCCTTGCCGCTCGGGCCGCCGGCGGTGCCGTTGACCAGGACCGCATAGGTCGCGAACAGGGTCGCGAACAGGATGCAGTCACTCATCAGGTAGATCCAGAAGCCGAATACCTTGTTGGCGCCGGCATCATGGTGCCCATCCTCATGGGCACCGTGAGTGTGATGTAGAACGTCAGTCGCCATGGAATTAAGCCACCTTGTTGAGATTTTCAAAATGCTGACGCTCGATCCGCTCGATCTCGTCAACCTGCACGTAGTAGTCCACGTCGTCATTGAAGCTGTGGATGATCCAGGTGGCGATCATGCCGACGAAGCCGGCGATGGCCATCCACCAGATGTGCCAGATCATGGCAAAGCCGAACAGGGTGCTGAAGGCGGCGATGATGACGCCGGCTCCGGAGTTTTTCGGCATGTGGATCGGGTCATAGTGCTTGGGCTGCTGATAGGCAGAACCGTCCTGCTTGGCTTCCCAGAACGCATCCAGCCCTTTGATCTTCGGCTCGATGGCGAAGTTGTAGAAGGGGGGCGGCGAGGAAGTGGACCACTCCAGGGTACGGCCACCCCAGGGATCGCCGGTCAGGTCGCGGTTCTTCTCGCGGTCGCGGATGCTGACCACGATCTGGATCACCTGGCACAGTACGCCCAGCGCAATCAGGCCGGCGCCGCAGGCAGCCACCACCAGCCAGCCGTGGAACTCGGGATCGATGTTCTGGCTGACACGACGGGTCATGCCCATGAAGCCCAGCACGTAGAGCGGCATGAAGGCGACGAAGAAGCCGGTGATCCAGCACCAGAAGGCGCGCTTGCCCCAGACGTCATCCAGCTTGAAGCCGAACGCTTTCGGGAACCAGTAGGTTATACCGGCGAAGCAGCCGAACACCACGCCGCCGATGATGACGTTGTGGAAGTGGGCGATCAGGAACAGGCTGTTGTGCAGCACGAAGTTGGCGGCCGGCACGGAGAGCAGTACCCCGGTCATGCCACCCACGGTAAAGGTGATGATGAAGCCGACGGTCCACAGCATGGGTGAGGTGAACTCGATGCGACCGCGGTACATGGTGAACAGCCAGTTGAAGATCTTCACCCCGGTCGGGATGGAGATGATCATGGTGGTGATGCCGAAGAAGGCATTCACGTTGGCGCCGGAGCCCATGGTGAAGAAGTGGTGCAGCCAGACGATGAAGGAGAGCACGGTAATGGCGATGGTCGCCCACACCAGGGAGGTGTAACCGAACAGCTTCTTCTTGCAGAAGGTCGCCACCACTTCGGAGAAGATCCCGAACACCGGCAGTACCAGGATGTACACCTCGGGGTGACCCCAGGCCCAGATCAGGTTGATGTACATCATCATGTTGCCACCCATGTCATTGGTAAAGAAATGGGTACCCAGGTAGCGGTCTGCGGTCAGCAGGGCGATGGTGACGGTCAGGATCGGGAAGGAGGCGATGATCAGCACGTTGGCGCACAGGGCGGTCCAGGTGAACACCGGCAAGCGCATCATGGTCATGCCAGGGGCGCGCATCTTGATGATGGTGGCGAAGAAGTTCACGCCGGTCAGCAAGGTCCCCAGACCCGAGATCTGCAGACTCCAGATCCAGTAATCGACCCCGACCCCCGGACTGAACTCCAGCCCCGACAAGGGCGGATAGGCCAGCCAGCCGGTCTGGGCGAATTCACCGACCCCGAGGGAGACGTTGATCAGCACCACGGCCGCGGCGGTGAACCAGAAGCTCAGGTTGTTGAGGAAGGGGAAGGCGACGTCACGGGCACCGATCTGCAGCGGCACCACTATGTTCATCAGACCGATCACCAGCGGCATGGCCACGAAGAAGATCATGATGACGCCGTGGGCGGTGAAGATCTGGTCGTAGTGGTGCGGTGGCAGTATGCCCTCGCCCCCGGCCGAGGCCATGACCTGCTGGGTACGCATCATCACCGCATCGGCGAAGCCGCGCAGCAGCATGACCATGCCGAGTATGAGATACATGATACCGAGGCGTTTGTGGTCGACCGAGGTCAGCCACTCTTTCCACAGATATTGCCACTTGCCGAAATAGGTGATGAGACCGGCGATACCCAGCCCACCCAGAATGATGCCGGCGATCGTGACCATGATGATGGGTTCATGGTACGGAATGGCATCGAGAGTTAATTTTCCAAACATCAGTTAGTACCCGCTTTCACAGTCTTGTCGGCCGGCATGTGACCGGCGTGGTCCATCTGCTCGCCCTGGGCCTCATGGTGCATGGCGTCGCCGTGCTCCATGCCTTCATGGCTCATGGAGGCGTCATGCTCCATGCCTTCGTGGCTCATGGAGGCATCATGCGGCATCGCGGCCTGCGCTTCGCCGTGCTGCATGGCGGCGTGCTCGCCGTGCTTCATGTCGCCCATGAACTTGTTGATGATGTTGACGAACAGCTTGGGATCGGCGCTGGCGAAGTACTCCACCGGGTGGTTTTCGCTCTTCTTGGCCAGGGCATTGAACTCATCCATGGTGTTGAGCGCCTTGGAAGAGGCTTTCACCTTGGCGACCCAGGCGTCGAAACCGGCCTGATCCTGCGTGGCGATGGCGTTGAACTTCATGCCGGAGAAACCGGCGCCGCTGTAGCCACCCGAGATGCCCTTGTACTGGCCTGCCTCGTTGGCAATCAGGTGCAGCTTGGTCTGCATGCCCGCCATGGCGTAGATCTGGCCGCCCAGCTGGGGAATGAAGAAGGAGTTCATCACGGTGTCGGAGGTCACCCGGAAATTGACCGGGGTGTTGACCGGGAATGCCAGCTCGTTGACCGAGGCGATACCCAGCTCCGGATAGACAAACAACCATTTCCAGTCAAGGGAGATGACATCGACCTGGATCGGTTTCACCTCGGATTCCAATGGTTTGTAGGGATCCAGAGAGTGGGACGTTTTCCAGGTAATCACCGCCAGGATGGCGATAATGATGACGGGTACGGTCCAGACGACCGCTTCAATCTTGTTGGAGTGGGCCCAGTCAGGCGCATAGGTGGCATTGGTGTTGGACGCTCGGTATTTGTAAGCGAACGCCACTGCCATCACGATCACGGGCACCACCACGATCAGCATCAAGCCGAGTGCGGTCAATATCAGTGACTTCTGCTCCAGACCAACTTGCCCCTTGGGGCTCATCAGCGCCATGTCGCAGCCGCTCAGCAAGCCGGCAGTCGCGAGCAACAGCAAAGCGCCCAAGCCCCTCTTTACATCAAAAGGTCTCATGCAATGTCCTCATCTTCGCAAGGCTAAAGTGGTAAGAAAAACGCAGCATTCTATTTCACCGGGGGGGGATGTGAACAACATGAAAAATTAATCTTTCACTTGTGTGCGGTTTGCGATTTCTGTGTGTCGCATGTTAATGGCTTGACGCCGCTGAATTTATCCATATCGGGCCGTTCTCAATTAATCAGCGGCTGGCTCAATTTTACTCAATCAGCGTTGATTAAATGACCACTTCGTCGTTTAACCTTTTATTTCACAAGGATAAAGGGCGTCATTTGGTGGCCTTGCGGTGAAAAATCAGGCGATAATCAGGCCCTGTTTGTCGACCATGGCCGAATAAAGGTGAGACTCGAAATTAACCATAATTAATCAAATTAAATTTCAATTAATTCCTTGGTATTGATGTGCCTTTGCCCCACAAACATGCATATTTCATCCATCTCACCGCCATGACCATCACATGATCCCCCATTTTGTTTAATAAGTTATTATCAAAGCCATGGACTCCATCGGGATATAGCGGTAGGTTGCGCCCCTTCGTTACTCGTCAGTCACGAATTCAACCCTATCCCACTTCTCATTCGACTCTTCATTTACAGGGATTGCCATGAGCATCACACGCAGAGACTTTCTCAACGGCGTCGCCATTGCCATTGCGGCCGGCGTCGCCCCCATCCAGCTGCTGCAGGCAGCCGAAGGCGGCAAGGCGCTGGCCGAGAAGACGCTGGTCTATCCGCCCGCTCTCACCGGCCTGCGCGGCAACCATCCGGGCTCCTTCGAGCCGGCTCACAGCATCGCCCGCGATGGCAAGCAGTATGACTTCGCCCACCTCCCGCTGGAGGGCGAGTACGATCTGGTGATCGTCGGCGCCGGCATCAGCGGCCTCTCCGCCGCCTGCTTCTACCAGCAACTGCTCGGGGCGGACAAAAAGATCCTGCTGCTCGACAACCACGACGACTTCGGTGGCCACGCCAAGCGCAACGAGTTCACCACCCCGGATGGCCTGCGGCTGGGTTACGGCGGCAGCGAATCCCTGCAATCGCCGCGCTCCGTCTACAGCCCGGTGGCGCTGGGGCTGCTCAAGGCGCTCGAGGTCAACATCGACGAGCTGGCCAAAGGCTTCCAGCAGACCTTCTACCCGGATCTGGGCCTGAGCCGCGGCGTCTTCTTTGACGAGAAGCACTTCGGGGTCAACAAGATAGTGAGCGGCGACCCGGGCCACAGCGTGGCCGACGACATCCCGCGCGATCGCTTGAACGGCCGGCCGCTGGCCGAGTTCATCGGCGACTTCCCGTTCGACGACACCGACAAGGCCGCCCTGCTGGCGCTGCACGAAGAGAAGACCGACTACCTGCACGGCATGACTCGCGAGCAGAAAGACGCCTGGATGGAGAGCAACAGCTACACCACCTTCCTGCGCGACAAGGTAGGGCTGAGCGAGCGGGCCATCACCTTCTTCCAGCAGCGTACCGACGACTTCCAGGCAGTCGGCATCGATGCCACCTCCTGCGCCGACGCGCGCCTGTGCGCCCTGCCGGGCTTTGCCGGCATGGATCTCACCCCGCTCGATGCGGAATCCCAGGCCGAGCTGGACGACCCCTACATCTTCCACTTCCCGGATGGCAACGCCGGCCTCACCCGCTTGATGGTGCGCAAGCTCATCCCGCAGGTGGCCCCGGGCCACACCATGCAGGACGTGGTGCTGGCCAGGTTCGACTACAGCCAGCTCGACCGCCCCGAGCACAAGGTGCAGCTGCGCCTTGGCAGCACGGCGCTGCAGGCCAGAAACGTGCCGTTCAAGGACGGCAAACAGGGGGTGGACGTCACCTACATCAAGGAGGGCAAGCTGCACCGGGTGCAGGCCAGACAGTGCATCATGGCCGGCTACAACATGATGATCCCCTACCTGGTGCCCGAGATGCCGGCGCCCCAGAAGGAGGCGCTGCGCCAGAACGTCAAGGCGCCGCTGGTCTACACCAAGGTGGTGATCAGAAACTGGCAGCCGTTCGTCAAACTCGGCGTGCACGAGGTCTATGCCCCGGCCGCCCCCTACAGCCGGGTCAAGCTCGACTACCCGGTCGACCTCGGCGGCTATGAGCATCCCAAGAACCCGGATCAGCCCATGTGCCTGCACATGGTCTATGTGCCGACCCTGCCGGGCAGCGGCCTCTCGGCCCGCGAGCAGTCCCGCAAGGGGCGTGCCATGCTCCTCGGCATGCCGTTCGAGCAGCACGAGCAGATGATCCGCGAGCAGCTGCAAGCCATGCTGGGCGAGGCCGGCTTCAACCATGAGCAGGATATCCTCGCCATCACGGTCAACCGCTGGTCCCACGGCTATTCCTACATCGCCAACTCCCTGTTTGACGATGAAGAGCAGTCGGAGCGCTTCATTGAGCGGGGTCGCCAGCCGGTAGGCAACATCACCATCGCCAACTCGGACGCGGGCTGGAGCCCCTATGCCCACGCCGCCATCGACGAGGCGTGGCGCGCCGTCAACGAGCTGGTCGCCCTGACCAAGGGAGGTGCCAAATGATCCGTTCCCTGACTGCCAGTGCCGTGCTGCTGGCCCTGCCCACCTTCGCCCTGCAAGCCGCCCCCGCCATGTCGGCGGGTGAATACGTGGCCAAGCTGGGGGACTGCGCCGCCTGCCACACCAGCGAGGCGAGCAAGCCGCTCGCCGGCGGCAAGGGTTTCCCCACCCCGGTCGGCACCGTCTACGCCACCAACATCACCCCGGACAAGACCCACGGCATCGGCAACTACAGCCTGCCCGAGTTCATCAAGGTGATGCGCGAAGGGATCACCCGCAGCGGCGACCCCCTCTACCCGGCCATGCCCTACACCGCCTACGCCAAGATGAGCGATGAGGATCTCACCGCCCTCTACCACTACCTGATGCAGGATGTGCAGCCGCAGGCCATTGCCAACAAGGCGAGCGACATCCCCTGGCCGCTCAACATGCGCTGGCCCCTCAGGGGCTGGAACTGGCTCTATCACGATGACGGCCGCTTCACCCCGGTCGCCGGCAAGAGCGAGGAGTGGAACCGTGGCGCCTATCTGGTGCAGGGAGCGGGCCACTGCGGCAGCTGCCACACCCCGCGCGGGATCGGCATGCAGGAGAAAGCCCTGACCGAGGCGGATCCCCTCTATCTGAGCGGCGCCACCCTGGATGGCTGGTATGCCCCCGACATTCGTGGCAGCCGCTACGACAAGCAGGCCCTCATCGATCTGTTGAAAACCGGCCGCAGCCAGCATCAGGCCGTCAGCGGCCCCATGGCGGAAGTGATCACTCACAGCAGCCAGTACTTCAGCGACGCGGATCTGGCCAGCATCGCCACCTACCTGACCGGGCTGGATGACGATGCACCGGCCGCCAGGGGCAACCGGGCCTATGCCAGTGCCGGCGGCAAGGCGGATTACGCCATGTACTGCTCCACCTGCCACGGCAACGACGGGCGCGGCAACGACCACGTCATCCCCTCCCTGGTCGGCAACCAGACCGTGCTGGCCGAGGACCCGAGCAGCCTGCTCAACGTGCTGCTGCACGGCGCCGAGACCCCGGTCACCCAGGGCCACATCGGCTACCACATGCCGGGCTACGGCTGGACCCTCAACGACCAGCAGATCGCCGAGCTGGTCAACACCCTGCGCGCCTCCTGGGGCAATGAAGGGGTGGCCATCAAGCCGGAGACGGTCAAGGCCCAGCGCACCCTGCACCCATAGGTCACGCCGACCATAACGAAACGGGCCTCCAGTGGAGGCCCGTTTGCTGTGTGAGTGACAACTCACCCCTTGCGCGGTTTGGAGCCGGAGAGCGGCACCGCCCCCAGCCGGTAATCGCCATAGGGGAAGATGTTGCGAAAACGCTGGGCCACCGGCTCCGGAATGGAGCGGGAGAAGACCAGCTTGACCCCATCGCCATCGCGCTGACCCAGGATGCGCCCGCGCACCGTCTCGTGACGCAGGATCTGTCTGGCATGCTCGATGAATGCGGGCGACACCTTGCCCCGCTTGACCTGCACCTTGCCGGGGGCAAGCCGGATCTCGAACAGGGCGCCACGCCCCAGCTTCATCAACCACCAGATCAGGGCAATCGCCACCAGCAACGACAACCAGGCCATCCTGTTTCTCCTTCTTCACACGGTTGCTGTCAGTATAAGCCGCAACTGGCCCCCGATTGTTTGGTGCGGATCACAGCCGTACCTCAAGTCCGACCGCAAGCCACCCTGCTCGCCGAGCCCTCTAGCGGTTGCGACCCCAGGCCACCAGCGTCTCCCGATAGAGTGCCAGCAGCGTCTGATCCCGTACCGCCACCCCGACCTGCTGGGCCGGATGATCGGCCCACTCGTCGTGGGGGTGGGACTTGCCGTCAAATTTCTGCAGGGTGTGGCCGATGGCTGGGCCCTCGTTGATGACCCGCACCGGCCCCGCGCGCAAGGTGAACAGGGTCGGATCGATCACGTAGGCGATGGCGGACGGGTCGTGCACGTGGCAACCGTCGAGCCCGATCCGCTCGGAGTAGAAGCGCAGGTAGAAGCGGCTGACATCCCACAGGAAACGGCCCGGCTCGCCCGCTTCGTCGCGCAGTGCGTCCAGATAGGCGCTGCTGAAGAAACTCTGCTGGGTCACGTCCAGCCCGATGATCACCACAGGCCAGCGGGCGGTGAATACCCGGTCGGCGGCATCCGGATCGTCGTGGATGTTGGCCTCGGCATAGGGGGTCACATTGCCGCGATGGCCGTTGACGCCGAAGGCGCCGCCCATCACCACCACCTGCTTCACCAGGCCGGCAATCTCGGGGGCCGCCTGCAGCGCCAGCGCCAGGTTGGTGAGCGGCCCTATGGTGACCAGAGTGATCTCGCCGGGAGCGGCCTTCACCGCCTCGACTATGTATTGCCAGGCCGGCCGGGGATCCGGCGCCAGGGTCACCTCCCCCGCCGTCACGTCGCCAAACCCGCTCGGGCCGTGCACCACAGTGGTCGGGCCCACCGGCTCGCGCCGCAGCGGGGCGGCCGCCCCCTGCGCCACATCCGCCTTCATGCCATATTGCTGCTTGAGCCAGAGGGCGTTGTGGGTGCCGTTCTCGATGGTGGCATTGCCAAATACCGTGGTGATGGCAAGCAGCTCGATGGCGGGGTGGGCTTCGGCAAACAAAATTGCCATGGCGTCATCGATACCGGGATCGGTATCCAGAATGATCTTGTGAGTCATGGGGCCTCCTTGGGCAACAGAACCGCCAGTGTAGCGAGCCGCCGCCGCTTTAACAGCGACGGGATCACAGCCTGCCGTTTTGCCCTCCCGCCGCCCCGCAAAAGTGGTTGCGTTTCATACAGCCGCGACGGACAAGCAGCCAACGCAAGGGCGATGGCTGGCCTGACTGATGAAACTGATGAAATAGTGGGCGGGCAGTGCTGGACAGGCAGACGCAACCTTGTGGGCCGGCGGGCGGGATGGTATCACTGGGCCACACAATTCACTCCGCTCACCACCTGCCGAGGCGCCATTGATCACCCTGATAAAAGAGTCCGACCAGCTGAAGATGCCCTGGAAGAACAAGCAGGGCACCACAGCCCAGATCCTCATCTCCCCTGCCGGCGCCAGCCTCGACAAGCTCGATTTTGCCTATCGGCTGAGCTCGGCGCCCATCAAGGGGGCCGGCCCCTTCTCGAAATTTCCCGGCTATCAGCGCATCCTGCTGCCCATCAGCGGGGCCGGCTTCGTGCTCAACGGCCACCCCTACGCCACCTTCGAGGCGGCCCACTTCAGCGGGGATGACGACACCCACTGCGAGCTGCTGAAAAAAGAGGTGACGGATCTGGGGCTCATCTATGATCCGGCCCGCCTCAGCGCCAATGTGCGGGTGCTCAACCTCCCCTTCCCGCTCAGCCTCACCCTGGAAGCGGACAAGACCTATCTCTGCTACCTGCTGAGCGGCCAGCTCACGGCGGCGGGCCAGCCCATGGCGGTCAACGAAACCCTGCTGATCAGCGGCGAGCAGAGCATCCAGTTCGACTGCCAGAAGAAGAGCGCCATCGCCTTCTTTACCCTGCAGCCCAGGTAGGTGGCTGGCGCCGGTCAGCGTTTCGGCGCCCGGCCGCCGCTGTCGAGGCAGGCCTGCATGGAGTCATAGGGGGTGTAGTGCTTGGTGCGGCTGTAGTAGGTCCCCCCCTTGGGATGACAGATGCCGTTGCGGCTCTTCTTCACCGGCGGCTCCGCTGCCAGCGCAATGGCGCATACCAGCAGCAGGCAACAGCCGACCACCCAGTTGATGGCGTATCTCACGACAAACGACTCCTCTCACGCGGACCATCAGGCCCGAAAGGGGCCTATCTTACCCGCTATGCTCCCCACTCACCCCGCGCCGGATCATAAAACGGCACACAGCTCCCGGTGCAGAGCCAGGGTTCCCTACGGCATGGCAAGCGGCCACAAAAAAGCCGGGCACTGCCCGGCTTCTGAGTCGGCACAACGTGCTTAGCCGACCTTGAAGGTGCCCTTCATCATGGCGAAGTGACCGGGGAAGGAGCAGAAGAAGGTGAGGTCTTTGCCGGCCAGGCCGTCGGTCTTGAAGGTGACGCTGGTGCTCTCGCCGCCGCCCACCAGCTTGGTGTGGGCCAGTACGCGGGGATCATCCTTGGGCAGGTAGTTGTTCTCGGCACCGGCACTCATGCCCGCGGTGGCAACGGCCTGATAGTCGGCGGTGTTGGCCAGCGCCCAGTTGTGGCCCATGGCGGTCACCGGCATCTTGCCGGTATGGTTCAGGGTCACGGTCACCTCTTTGCAGGTGGCCGGTACGCTCATCTCCTTGAGGTTGTACTGCATGGCATCATTGCCTTCGATGACCAACGCGCACTCATCGGCCAGAGCCGGGGCAGCCAGGGTGCTCAGAAACAGCAGGGTAATCGCCTTTTTCATCATCCTCTCCTTTGATTGGCAATAGATGGCAACACAATTGCCTGCAGGCTCGCACCATGGCTGGCAAACATGCTGTCAAAATCGACCTTATTCTACTCAACTGTCGTCATTCGGCTATGCCTTTAGCGCAAAGCTGCGGGTCAGGTCACCAGATTGTTCCCATTATTTGACTGGACAAACCGGCCGCGCCGCCCATTAACCACTCTTTGTTTAATTATCTCCCGTGCTTTTCTCCAGCCGACGCTCGCCCGCCGCTGCGCCCTTGGCTAAGCTGGCGACCCCGGCACGCGGCCAAGGCCCGAGCCATCCGTTTTTAGCCAGAGAGATCCCGTATGTCGCTCCTTGCTCGCCCGGCCCCCCGCGGCCTGTTGTTGACCCTGCTGCTGATGCTGACCGCCTGTCAGCCAGCCCCGACCCAGACCCGCATCCAGGGCAAGACCATGGGCACCTATTATGCGGTGACCCTGAGCGACCCCTTCCCGGGCGGGGAGCCTGCACTGCAGCAGGAGGTCGACGCCCTGCTGGCGCGCATGAATCACGAGATCTCCACCTACGACCCGAACTCCCTCATCTCCCGCTTCAATCAGGGCAGCGGCCAGCCACCTATGGCCATTCCCGCCACCATGGCCAAAATCGTGCAGCAGGGCATCGATGCCGGCCATCTCACCAAAGGCAAGCTCGACGTCACCGTGGGCCCGCTGGTCAACCTGTGGGGATTCGGGCCGGACAAACGCCCCATCAAGCGCCCCAGCGCCGAGCAGATCGCCAGCGCCCGCCAGAAGGTGGGCATCGACCGGCTGACCTTGACCCCAGAGGGGGATCACTTCCTGCTCGGCAAGGGCATTCCCGATCTCTACCTCGATCTCTCCACCCTGGGCGAGGGGGCGGCCTCCGACGAGATTGCCGGCCTGCTGGAGCAAAAGGGGGTGCACAACTACCTCATCGAGGTGGCCGGCGCCGTGCGCAGCAAGGGCAACAACGCCAAGGGCAAACCCTGGCGGGTGGCCATCGTCGAGCCGTCCGACCAGCCCGGCGCCTTCTCGGACGTGGTGATCCCCAACGGCATGGCCCTCAGCACCGCCGGCAGCTATCGCAACTACTACGAGCTCGACGGCCAGCGCTACTCCCACATCATCGACCCTGCCAGCGGCCAGCCCATCACCCACAAGCTGGTCTCCGCCAGCGTCATCACCCCGACTGCGCTCGAGGCCGACGCCCTCGACACCGCCCTCATGGTGATGGGGCCGGAGCAGGCGATGGCCTTTGCCAGGGCGCATGGGCTCGCGGTCTACCTCATCGTCAAGACCGAGCAGGGCTTCGCCGCCAGCCATACACCCCAGTTCGCCCCCTATCTGGTGGCCAAACAGCCATAAACTGGCAGCCATAACCCAGCCACCATAAAAAAGAGGCCCCGCAGTGCGGGGCCTCGTTGTTTTCAAGCCGGCGTGATTCGATGGGAATGCAGTGAGGCATTGGCGCATCCCCTCGGCGACAGCAAACCAGTGAGCGCCGTCAACGCGCTGCGTGTTACTCCTCGCAGCCGGCAGGCCCGGCCGACGGACGCGCCTCCCGGCGACCCATCCCGTAGAGGGCAAACACCAGCATGCAGATCGCGGTCATCACGGCGAACAGGGCCGGGCCACCCCACACTTGCAAGAACCAGCCCCCCACCATAGGCGAGAACGCCCAACCGAGCCCGGCCAGGGCGCTGGCGCCGAAGTAGCTCCCCTTGAGGTGGGCCGGCGCCATCTGGTCGATCAGCACGTTGAAGAG
This sequence comes from Aeromonas sp. 600276, assembly GCF_049175815.1. Lineage (NCBI taxonomy): Bacteria > Pseudomonadati > Pseudomonadota > Gammaproteobacteria > Aeromonadales > Aeromonadaceae > Aeromonas > Aeromonas sp. 600276. Next base: position 28,081 of record NZ_JAAKVU010000010.1, read on the forward strand.
CGGGAACAGCACCGCCTCCCCCACGCTCAGCAAGAACATCGCCACCAGCCAGGGCCACAGCAGGGCCGGGCTCGACAGGGCGAACATCACCTGGGCCGATGCCATCAGCAGGATGGAGAACTGCAGCCGCAGGCTCACCCGCCAGCGCCGGGTCAGGTGCAGCAGCGGAAACTGCAAGGTGATGATGGTGAGCGCATTGGTGGCCACCAGCAGGGCCACCAGCGTCTCCACCTCGGGGGCGCCGGCGCGGGTCAGGTACTGGATCAGCGGCGACTCCACCTGGGCATAGACCAGATTCATCAGCAGGTTGGCGAGGATGAACAGCATGAAGGCGCGATCCCGCCCCACCACCCTGAGCATGGCCCCCAGGGAGAGACCCGCATCCGGCCGGCTGGCGCAGTCGCGACGAAAGCCGAGCAGGAAGGCGATGCCGAGCAGGCCATAGCTGGCGGCCGTCACCACGAAGGTCTCCTGGCGCGCACCCAGCCCCACCATGACGCCGATGAGGGGCCCCACCCCTGCCCCCACGTTGAGCAGGAAGTAGCGCAGGTGCAGAGCCAGCTCCCGCAGCGCCTTCTCGGGCAGCAGATCCCCCATCAGCGCCTTGCCCGGGGTGTCGATAAAGGCGTAGGAGAGCCCCGACCCAAACACCCCGAGGGTGATGAGCCAGAGGGAGTGGCCGAATCCGAGCAACAGGTAGGCACCGCACGACAGGGCGCAGCCGAGCAGCAGTATGGTGCGCCGGCCGAGCCGGTCGGAGAGCCAGCCGACGTAGAAGCCGATGAGGCAGGAGAGCACGGCCGCGCCACCCAGCAGCATCCCGATACCGGAGGCTGACAGGCCATACTCCCGGTAGAGCAGGATGGAGAGGAAGGGCCAGACCATGAAGAAACTGGTGCGCACCATGAAGGTGCCCAGGATCACGATCCAGACCAGCGGGGGAAAGGGTGGCAGGCGCATGGGAACTCCTTGTCGCGCAATGGTGGCTGATCCGCAGGGGAAAGCATTCAGTGGTATCAAAAGAAACCCACTTGCACAATCCCCTTCTGAAAAAATCCACCCGGAGGGGCTGTGCCGGAGCCGAGCGGGGGCGGCCTTGTGATCAGGAACGAGTCGGGGTCGCCGCCAGCTATCCCTGCCCTCTCCCCGGCCTGCTCCCCAACCGCCATAAAAGAGCGAGGCCCCGCACTGCGGGGCCTCGTGGTGTGCAAGCCGGCGCTACTCGATGGGGATGCGGTGGGGCGCCGGGGTCACCGCCTGCTTGGGCAGTTGCAGGGTGAGGATACCGTTGTCGAAGCGGGCGACCACCTGCTCCGGCGTCACCTCCACCGGCAGTTCGACGGTGCGCGATACGCTGCCGAAATAGCGCTCGCTGCGCAGGGTGCGCTCATCCTTGCTCTGGCTGTCGTGCTGGCGGATCTCCGCCTTCAGGGTCACCAGCTTGCCGTGCACATCCACGTGGATGTCCTCCTTCGCCACCCCGGGCAGTTCCGCCTGCAGCAGATAGCCGCCGTCGCTCTCCTTGAGGTCCAGCTTGATCTGGCTCGGCAGCGGATCCCCGTGCAGGGGCCGGATGTAGAAACCGGAGGCCATGTCGTGAAACAGGTCATCAAACAGACTGGTACGGCCTGGTAGCAAACTCATTTGATTCCTCCTTGTGGTCACTGGATGGTCGAAGGCAGGCCCGCGGCCCGCCTCTTTTCAGTCTAAAAACCGGCGTGGGCGCCGCCAGTGCAATCCAGCGCCCGCTTGACCGGGATCAAGGGCCGCGGCGGTTTTTTTCAGGCCCGGCGCCCCCTTGCCAGAGGAAAAACGGCGGCGGCATGGATGTTCAATTGCCTGTCTGCGCGCTTTGGTGGCACACTTCTGTTATCCGCCCGTAGCGCCCTGACCAGACAGATGCAGACACCGGAATCCGAGCCAGAGAAAAAAGCCCCACCCAAACCGAAGCGCATCCTGCTGGTCAATGAACAGCGCTCCTTTCAGGTGATGATGAAGGCGATGCTGATCAACATCGGCATCAGTCGCATCACCTATGTCAACTCGGCCGAAGAGGCCAGACGGCGCTGCCAGAAAGAGTCCTTCGACATCTACCTCATCGATTACGAGCTGGGGGTTGGCGAGAACGGTCGCCAGCTGCTGGAGAGCCTGCGCGACCAGAAGCTCATCCCGCCCCAGAGCGTGGTGATCATGGTGAGCGGCGACAGCTCCCGCGCCATGGTGCTGAGCGCGCTGGAGGCCGAGCCCGACGAATACCTGATGAAGCCCTTCTCCCAGGAGCAGTTCTCGTTTCGCCTCAAACGTGCCCTCGCCCGCCGTCAGGCGCTGGAGAGCGTGTTCAGCGCCCTCGCCGAGGAGAACCTGACCACCCTGCTCGCCGCCTGCGCCGAGCGGGCCGATGCGGTGCCGCGCTTTGCCAACTTCTGCCGCTGTCTGCAGGCCGATACCCAGCTCAAGCTGGGCCAGGCCAAGGAGGCCCGCAGCCTGATGCGCCAGCTGCTGGCCGGCCAGGAGAACAGCTGGGCCCGCCTGACACTGGGCAAGGCGTGCCACACCCTGGGTCTGCACGAGGAGGCGGTGAGCCACCTGCAGGCGACCCTCAAGAACACCCCGCTGATGGTGGAGGCCCACCTCTGGCTGGCGGAATCCCTGCTGGCGCTCGGCAATGACGAGCAGGCCCAACAGGAGCTCAAGCGGGCGGTGGATATCTCGCCCCAGTCGGTACAGCTCTCCCGCCGGCTGGCGGAGGTGTGCCTGCTGCGCCACGACTACGCCCAGGCCAAGGACGTGCTGCTCTCCCTCATCGACCTGTCGCGCAACTCGATCCACCGCACCCCCCACTATCTGGGGGCCTATATCCAGGCGCTGACCCTCTACGCCCTCAACAGCAACGACATCTACCACATCGCCAACCTGCAAAAGCAGGTCAACTCTGCCCTGTCGCGCATTCGCGACTCGTTGATGATGGCGGAGTTCAACTACCCGGTATTCGAGCAGATCTGCCAGGCCCGGGTGCAGATCGCCCTGGGGGAGCTGCTCAAGGGCAAGAAGATGCTCTACCGCGCCAACCAGAACTGGCTCGATCAGCCGGCCACCATGCCCCCCAGCCTGCTGGGCGAGACCATACTCGCCCTCTATCAGCTCGGCGAGTTCGAATACGCCGAGAGCCTGCAGGCACTGCTGGCCGAAGACGAGGATCGGCTGCTCACCACCTGCATCCAGGCCACCCGCGACGACAAGACGGTGCTGGAACGCCGCCAGCGCTACCAGCAGCTCAACGAGCTGGGCATCAAGGCCTATCAGAGTGGCGAGCTGGAACAAGCGCTCGGCCACTTTCGCGAGGCCCTGCGCCGGGCCCCCGCCAACACCGGCGCCGCCCTCAACAAGATCCAGGTGCTGCTGCAGCTGATGCAGAAGAATCGCAAGAGCCCGGAGTTTGGCGCCGAGTGCAAGGAGACCCTGGAGGTGCTGGACGGTATCCCCCTCAACCCGGCCCAGCAGGACCGTTTTCGCAAGCTGCGTCAGGAGTTTACCCAGCTCAGCTGACCCCGCTCGCCGGCCGCTCGCCTATGCTGATACTGACTCGGCAAGGGGAGGAGACGGGCGATGGCCATGTGTCGATATCTGGTGGCGGATGGCCGCCACTGCAGCGAAGAGGCGGGGGAGCATGATCTGTGCCGCTGGCACGATCCCCATGGCCAGCATCAGGATCCCCACACCGCCCGCGAGCTGGAGCACTACGTCCACCAGGGCGGCCTGTGCCACGGCCTGCAACTGGCCCGCGCCAACCTGGCCGGGCTCAATCTGGTGAAGAAGGGCGCGCCGCACGGCTTTCTGCTGGAGCAGTGCAATCTCTACCGGGCCAATCTGCAGGGGGCTCACCTCTACGGCCTGCGCATGAAGGGGGGCAGCCTGATGAAGGCCGATCTGAGCGATGCCAACCTGCACTGCGCCACCCTCGACGACGTCAACCTGCTCGGCATCCGCTGGCACAACACCCGCCTCGACAACCTGGATACCGGCAAACGGCTGATGCAGGACAGAAAGGGGCGCCGCGAGCGGGACCCGGCGCAGGCCCGGATCTGGTTCAAGGAGGCCGAGGAGACCTACCGGGATCTGCGCAAGGCCTCGGAAGCCCAGGGCATCTTCACCATGTCCGGCCGCTACATCCAGCAGGAGCTCACCATGCGCCGGCTGCAGCTGCCATTCTGGTCCGGCCGCCGCTTCACCTCCTGGATCGTCGATCTCTTCTGCGGCTACGGCGAGGCCCCCATGCGGGTGGTGCTCTTCTCCCTGCTGCTCATCTTCATCTGCAGCCTCTTCTACTTCTTCTTTGGCCTGAGCTTCAACGGCAACCACCTCGTCTATCGGCCCGGCGCCCCTTTCGAGCAGAACGCCATCTTCCTGCTGGAGTGCCTCTACTACAGCGTGGTGACCTTCACCACGCTAGGGTACGGGGATTTCACCCCGGTCGGGCTGTCGCGGATCTTCGCCGCCTTCGAGGCCTTCACCGGCAGCTTTACCCTGGCGCTGTTTGTGGTGGTGTTTGTCAAGAAGATGACCCGCTGACAACCTCTCGCGACGGCTCGTGAACAGGTTACCGAGCAGCTGCGCCAGTCACAGCCCCCGAACTTGCATCCACGGCGGATTCCTAGTCCAATAGCCACTTATAAAAATGACATGAGCATCCCGGACATGAAGATCATCTCTTTCAATATCAATGGCCTGCGCGCCCGTCTGCACCAGCTGCAAGCCATCATCGACAAGCATCAGCCGGATGTGATCGGCCTGCAGGAGATCAAGGTACACGACGAAGCCTTCCCGCTGGCCGACGTGGAGGCCATGGGCTATCACGTCGAGTTCCACGGCCAGAAGGCCCACTACGGGGTCGCCATCATGAGCAAGCAGAAGCCGGTCAAGGTGGAGAAAGGCTTCCCCACCGACGATGAAGAGGCCCAGCGCCGCATGATCATGGCCACCTTCGAGCGCGAAGACGGCTCCCTCATCAAGGTGATGAACGGCTACTTCCCGCAGGGTGAGAGCCAGGATCACGAGACCAAGTTCCCGGCCAAGCAGAAGTTCTACGAGGATCTGCAGCACTACCTCGAGACCAATCACACCCCGGGTGACCAGCTGGTGCTGATCGGGGATATGAATATCTCCCCCACCGATCTCGACATCGGCATCGGCGAGGCGAACCGCAAGCGCTGGCTGCGGGATGGCAAGTGCTCCTTCCTGCCCATCGAGCGCGAGTGGATGGAGCGTCTGAAAGGGTTCGGCCTGACCGACACCTTCCGCGCCGCCAACCCCACCGAGTGCGAGCGCTTCTCCTGGTTCGACTACCGCTCCAAGGGCTTTGACGAGAACCGCGGCCTGCGCATCGACCTCATCATGGCCTCCGACGCCCTCAAGGACAAGGTGACCGAGACCGGCATCGACTACGAGCTGCGCGGCATCGAGAAGCCCTCCGACCACGCCCCCATCTGGGCCTGCTTCGCCTGACAATGACAACTGAGGGGGCATTTGACGCCCCCTCTGTGACCAAGCCCCCACTTCCCCCGTTTTTTCCTTCTTATAATTTCTCCCTGAGCCCTCGCATCCGGGCAACACCACGCCGAAAGAGGCCTGCGGGCTGACACCGACTGTCGCTGGCCCCTCGCCCCCATGCCGCCAGATGCAGACAACTTTCACTGCCGAGCAGCTTGGGTTCAATATTCGTGCTTTATCATTAAAAAACTGTCAGTAATCCAATAAGTTAAATTTGTAACCATGCAGTTAACCATGTTCATGAAGAGAAAGGGTGGGCGCGGCAATCGTGCACCATCCCACAGGAGTGTGATGATGAAGGTGCAATCCGTCAGGGAAGAGATGTTCAAGCGCGGCTGTATCGCCCTGGCACTGGCCAGCGCACTGACCGCCTGTGGTGATGAACCCGCCGCCGGTGCCCAGGCACTGCCGCCGGTGCCCGTGGTGGTGGCCGAGGTCAAGCTGACCGACGTGCCGCTGACCACCGAGATGGTGGGCGAGACCGCCGGCTTTCGCGAGATCGACGTGCGCTCCCGGGTGAGCGGCATCCTGCTCAAACGGACCTACATCGAAGGGCAGCCGGTCACCGCCGGTCAGGCGCTGTTCCTGATCGACCCCGAGCCTTACAAGGTGGCGCTGGAGCAGGCCAAGGGCACCCTGGCCCAGGAGCAGGCGCGCCTCAACAAGGCTCGCGCCGACCGCGATCGCATCATCCCGCTGTTCAAGCGTCAGGTGGTGAGCCGCAAGGACTATGACGACACCATCGCCAACTACGAAGCCGCCGTCGCCAGCCACCAGGCCGCCCAGGCCAAGGTGAAAGAGGCCGAGCTCAACCTCAGCTATACCCAGGTCACCGCCCCCATCAACGGCATGGCGAGCAAGAGCTCCCAGTCCGAGGGGAGCCTCATCTCCACCAGCGGCGAGAACGGCCTGCTCACCACCATCACCCAGTTCGACCCGCTCTACGTCAACTTCTCCTACTCGGAGCAGGATCGCCTCAACTTCGATAATGCGGTGAAGCAAGGGTTGATTGAAGCCAAGGACGCCACCAACTGGCGTACCCACATCCGGCTGGCCGACGGCTCCGTCTATCCCCAGGCGGGCAAGCTCAACTTCTCCGACAGCCGGGTCGACCCGGCCACCGGCACCATTCGCGCCCGCGCCATCTTCGACAACAAGAACGGGGTTCTGCTGCCCGGCCAGTTCGTGCGCATGACCATCGATCTGGGCACCCGCAAGAACGCCATCGTGGTGCCGCCCCGCGCCATCGTCCAGTCCCAGGCCGACCGCATGGTGATGGTGGTGGATGCCGACAACAAGGTGGTGCCCCGTCCGGTCAAGCTGGGGTCGGTGGTCGACAGCGGCGTATTGATCGACAAAGGCCTGCAGGCCGGCGATCGCTACATCGTCGAGGGGCTGATGAAGGCTCGTCCCGGCGCCGTGGTCAAACCGGTTTCCGCCGAGGAGATGAAGGCGATCAACGCCAAGATCACCCAGGGTGCCGCTGGCAAATAAGGAGCCCCCATGTTTTCCAAGTTCTTTATCGAACGCCCCATCTTCGCCAGCGTGATTTCGATCATCATAGTGCTGGGCGGGATGGCGGCAATGCGCGCGCTCCCGGTGGAGCAGTATCCCCAGATCACCCCCGCCGTGGTCTCGGTGACCGCCTTCTACCCGGGTGCCACCCCGGAGGTGATCTCCCAGACCGTGGCCGCCCCCATTGAACAGCAGGTCAACGGGGTCGAGAACATGATCTACATGCAATCCGGCTCCGCCTCCAACGGCCAGATGAACCTCAACGTCTACTTCGACATCGGGGTGGATCCCGATCAGGCGACCATCGACGTCAACAACCGGGTCTCGGCCGCCATGGCCCAGCTGCCGGAAGAGGTGAAGAAGCAGGGGGTGACGGTGCGCAAGAAGTCCACCTCCATCCTGCAGGTGATCACCCTGCAGTCCCCCAGCGGCTCGTTTGATACCACCTATCTGTCAAACTACGCCCTGCTCAACATCATCGACGAGCTCAAGCGGATTCCCGGCGTGGGGGACACCTCCCTGTTCGGCGGTACCGACTACGCCATGCGGATCTGGCTGCGCCCGGACCGGCTGGCCCAGTTGCAGCTCACCCCGAGCGACGTGATAGGCGCCATCCGCGAGCAGAACACCCAGTTCGCGGCGGGTAAGATCGGCTCCCAGCCCACCAGCACCCCCACCGACTTCACCTACACGGTGCAGACCAAGGGGCGCCTCGATGACGTGAAGGAGTTCCAGAACATCATCATCCGCGCCATGCCGGACGGCTCCAAGATCCGGGTCAAAGACGTGGCCCGGGTCGAGCTCGGCGGCAAGGACTACGACGTGCTGGCCCGCGCCAACGGCAAGCCGGCCATCGGTATCGCCACCTACCTGCAACCGGGTGCCAACGCGGTGGCGGTGGCCGATCAGGTGCGCGAGACCATGGATCGCCTGCAGGGCCGTTTCCCGCAGGACGTGGAGTACCAGATCCCCTACGACACCACAGAGTTCGTGAAGATCTCCATCGAGGAGGTGGTCAAGACCCTGCTCGAGGCGATCGTGCTGGTGTTCGTGGTGGTCTACCTGTTCCTGCAGAATTTGCGCGCCACCCTGATCCCCTGTATCGCGGTGCCGGTATCACTCATCGGTACCTTCGCCGGCATGCTGATGCTGGGCTTCTCCATCAACCTGTTGACCCTGTTTGGCATGGTGCTCGCCATCGGTATCGTGGTGGATGACGCCATCGTGGTGCTGGAGAACGTCGAGCGGATCATGAGCGAGAAGAAGTGCTCCGCCAAGGAGGCCGCCATCCTCGCCATGCAGGAGGTCTCCGGCCCCGTGGTCGCCATCGTGCTGGTGCTCTGCGCCGTGTTCCTGCCGGTCGCCTTCATGGGCGGCATGACCGGGGTGATGTACAAGCAGTTCGCCATCACCATCGCCGTGTCGGTGGCCATCTCCGGCCTGGTGGCGCTCACCCTGTCGCCTGCCCTGTGCGCCATCCTGCTCAAAGAGGGCCACCACCAGCCGGCCCGCTTCTTCGTCTGGTTCAACAATGCCTTTGATCAACTGACCCGCCGCTATGTGCGCGGGGTGGCCTTCCTCAACCGCCGGGTCGGCGTGGCCTTTGGCATCATCGCCATCATCCTCGCCAGCAGCTATGTGCTGTTCCACAAGGTGCCGGGCGCCCTGGTGCCGGACGAGGATCAGGGCTATCTCATCGGCTCCGTGATGCTGCCCGATGCCGCCGCCCTGACCCGTACCCAGGCGGTTGCCAATGATTTTGACAAGATGGCCATGGCCAACCCCAGCGTGAAGGACGTGGTCACCTTCTCGGGCTTTGACATCCTGTCCGGCTCCATCATCAGCAACCGCGGCCTCACCTTCATCACCCTGAAAGACTGGAAAGAGCGTCAGGGCGAGGGGCAGGACTCCTTCTCCCTGGCCAAGACCTTCCAGGGGATGAGCCTGATGGGGCTGGCCGATGGCTTCACCGCCACCTTCAACCCGCCTCCCATCCAGGGCATGTCCACCACCGGCGGCCTCGAAGGCTATCTGCAGAACCGCGGCACCGGCGACGTGCACGCCTTCGCGGGCGAGGTGCAACGCCTGATCGATGCCGCCAAGCAGCGCCCTGAGTTCGCCAGCGTGAGCACCACCTTCCGCGCCAACGTGCCCCAGGTCTACCTGGATCTCGACCGCGAGAAGGCCAAGGCGCTGGGGCTGCCCATCAACGCCGTGTTCGACACCATGCAGGCCACTTTCGGCCAGGTCTACGTCAACGACTTCAACCAGTTCGGTCGTACCTACCGGGTCCAGTTGCAGTCCGAGGCGGACTACCGTGCCAAGAAGGATGACATCCGCAACGTCTATGTCCGCTCCAACAGCGGCGAGATGATCCCCCTCACCAGCCTGGTAACGGTGCGCGATGCCACCGGCCCCGAACTGGTGGAGCGTTTCAACATCTTCCCGGCCGCCAAGATCATGGCCCAGCCGGCGCCTGGGGTGAGCTCGGGTCAGGCCATTGCCGCCCTGGAGGAGATCGCCGCCCAGACCCTTGGCAACGACGCCAAGCTGGAGTGGACCGGCGCCGCCTACCAGGAGAAAGCGGCCGCCGGCAGCGCCGCCACGGCGTTTGGCTTTGGCATCGTGATGATCTTCCTCATCCTGGCCGCCCAGTATGAGCGCTGGAGCCTGCCGTTTGCGGTGATCACCGCCGTGCCGTTCGCCCTGTTCGGCGCCCTGCTCGCCACCTGGGCCGTGGGGCTCACCAACAACGTCTACTTCCAGATAGGTCTGGTGACGCTGGTGGGGTTGGCGGCCAAGAACGCCATCCTGATCGTGGAGTTCGCGGTGATGAAGCATGAAGAAGGGATGACCCTCATCGAGTCGGCCCTGGAGGCGGCGCGCCTGCGTTTTCGCCCCATCGTGATGACCTCGCTGGCGTTTATCCTCGGCTGTGTGCCCCTGGTCACCTCCAGCGGCGCCGGCGCCGCGAGCCGCCACGCCCTCGGCTGGCCGGTCATCGGCGGCATGCTGGCGGCGACCTTCATCGCCATCTTCTTCATCCCGCTCTTCTTCCGCCTCATCATGCGGAGCTCGGAAAAACGGGCCTGACCACTCAAGTCACGCTGCCCCGGCCCCTCCTTCATGGAGGGGCTTTTTTTATCGTCAACGTTCGCCGGCAAGAGAACACATAGCCGGCCACCTCCCAACGTGACAAGTCAGGCCTCAGAACTGGTGTTGCACCCCGATGCTCAAGAAGTTCAGGTAGCTGTTGTGGTAGGTACCTGACAGCTGGGGGCGACCGATCCCATCCTGCTCCACTGCCATATCCCCCAGCCAGGCCAGGGTATAGCTGGCTTCCAGCCTGGTGGCTGGTGTCAGCTGATAGCTGGCCCCCAGACCCCAGCGCCAGCTCTCGCCAAGCGGGAGGGTAACAGTGCGGTGCACGTCGTCCACGGCGCTGCTGTCATAGCCGATGCCGCTGCTCAGGCGCAGGGCCGGCGTCACATCGAACTGGGCACCCAGGCTCAGGTGCCAGGTGTCCTGGTATTGCATATCAAGGGTTCGGCTCTGCTGTCCCGACGCGAGATCCACCTCGCCAAAGCGGGACCACTGCTGCCAATTGGCACTGGCCAGCAGGGCCCACTGCGGGTTGAGCTGGTGATAGCCACTCAGGGTCAGGGTCTGCGGGATCATCATCTTCACCCCCAGCCCGGCCCCATTCAGCCGGCGCAACGGCTGATCGTCCAGCTCCCACTTCAATTCGGAGAAGTAACTCAACCCGATGCGGGAGTCGTGATCCAGCTCGTAGAGCACCCCGAAGGAGGCACCGTACGCCCAGTCGCTGTCGGAAAATACCTGACTGGTTGAACCGTTCGGCATCATGTCCAGTGAGGCCTCCAGCGCCCCATGCATGGCGATCAGGCTGGCCCCCACCGACCAGTGGTCATCGACGCGATAGGCCAGGCTGGGGGCAAAGGCGATCCCGGTCAGTTTGGCGGACTGCACATAGCCACGCCCCTGCCACCCCTCACCATAATCGATCCCCAGCCCGTGACTGCCGAAGAGCCCGAGGCCGGCGACCCACTGCTCATCGAGGGCGTGGGTCAGATAGAGGCTGCCAAGCGGGGCGGTCTGCAGGGCATTGCCACCGTTGTTGCCCCCCTGGTCCAGATCCAGCTCGAGGTCGCCGTATACAGCGCCGCCATTGACCTGCAACTGGGTACCTGCCAGCCTGGTCATGCCGGCCGGATTGCTGGCGATGGTCTCCGCCCCCTGGGCGCGGGCGGCTGCCCCTGCGTTGGCCAGGGCACTGTTGGCCGCGCTGGTTTCATACAAGGCAAGGCCGCCGGCCATGGCAGAGGGACTCAGCAAGGCTGCAAGCATCAGCGACAGCCGTCGTTGCTGCATATCGTTACTCCCGAACAATGAACTGGATGGAGACTCGCCAGAGAGACAGCTCAAACACCCGGTTTGACGCCCTGGCAACCTCTGACCGGTACGCATCCTAACGAGAGAAGAAGCCGGCTTCATTAGGGTTGGCTATACGCCATCGTTAAGTGACGCTTAACGATTCATCAGGCCCATCTCTGGCACGGCCGGGGCCATTGACCTTCTCCTCAAGGCAAGGTTTACAGTGTCCCCAGTTATTGTCAGGATTTTCCCCATGCTCTCATCGAGATTGCCTACAGAACGCATTGCCCGGCTGCTGCTGGGGCTGATGCTCGTCTGCAATCTCACCCTCTGCATCGGCTGGCACGGGCTGGATGCCCTCAACGCCGCCATGGCGCAAGAGCATCAGGCCATGAGCAGCAGCCCCATGCAGGGACTCTCCTGCCACGGGGCATCCCAGGATGCCGGGGCACCAGATGCCGCCAGCCAAGAGTGCCAGATGCACGGCGGGCTCACCTCGAGCAGCAGCCCTGGCTTGCCGCTGCTGGCCGCCCTGCTGACCCTGCTCGCCCTGCCGCTGTTGCTGCTGCCCCTCGGGACCGCCAGCAGCGGGCTGGACAACTGGCTGCGGGATCCCTTCCTGCGATCCCGCGGCACCCACCCTCCCTCCTGGCCGCGCCGACACCTGATGCTGTCGGTGCTGCGCCACTAGAAAGCACTTCTCTCGGGGCGGCCCTTGCCCGTTGCCGCCCACCTTGCCTGACCCTGTGTCGCCGGCTGACCAAGCCATGGCACAGGGAGCCGTGCGCACGCTGACCATTCAGCTGCGCCCCGTTTGCCGCCCGGACTCTGGTGATGCCTTGCCTGCACACCCCCTCCGGCGCTTTGACAGAAGAGAAGAAGTATCATGTCATTTGCCCCGATCCCCGGCCCCGTGGCCGAACACGGCCGCCCCGCGCCTCTTGCCCACTGCGCCTACCTGCCCCACCCGTCCCGGACAGGAGGTGTGCGATGAGCCGGACCCTGCTGCTATCCACCCTGCTGCTCGCCCTCGGGGCCGGCGGCGGTTACTGGGCGGCCAAACAGACAGTCACCGCGGTTGCCAAGGAGAAGACACCGCTCTACTGGGTCAACCCCATGGATCCCCGCGACAAGCGCGATGCCCCCGCCAAGGACAACATGGGGATGGACTTCATCCCCGTCTATGAAGAGAAGCAGGGCGGCTCCCCCGGCACCGTCACCATCAGCCCCGAGATCCAGCAGAACCTGGGGGTGCGGCTGGCCAAGGTGGAAAAACTCCCCATCCACCAGCAGATCGAGACGGTGGGCTATGTGGGTTATGACGAAGAGCGCCTCGAAGCCATCAACTCCCGGATGGCGGGCTGGATCCGCAACCTCGCCATCAAGAACGAGGGGCAGCAGGTGACCAAGGGCAGCTTTATCTACGATCTCTACGCCCCGGATCTGGTGAACGCCCAGCACGAATACCTGCTGGCGCTGGGCACCACCAATCCCCTGCTGCTGCGTGCCGCCGAGGGCAAGCTCAAGTCGCTGCAGGTACCGGCGGATCAGATAGCGGCGCTCAAGCGCACTCGCAAGGTGCAGGAGACGGTGCGCATCTACGCCCCCAGCAGCGGCTATGTCTCCGAGCTCAAGGTGCGTGAAGGCCAGTATGTGGAACCCGCCGCGCCCCTGTTCAACATCAGCACCCTCAAGCAGGTGTGGGTGAGCGCCGAGGTGTTCGAGCGCCAGGCCGCCCAGATCAGGGTCGGCGATCCGGTCACCATGACCCTGGACTATGCCCCGGGCCGCCGCTGGCAGGGACGGGTGGACTACCTCTACCCGACGCTCGATGCCAGCACCCGCACCCTGCGGGTACGCCTGCGCTTTGACAACCCGGACGAGTTTTTGAAACCCAATATGTTCGCCAAGGTGAGCATCGGCACCGGCAAGGGGGAACCCCGCCTGGTGGTGCCAAGCGAAGCGGTGATCCGCACCGGCAGCCAGGACAGGCTTGTACTGGCGCTGGGGGATGGCAACTTCAAGTCGGTGGCCGTCACCCTGGGCCCCCAGTTTGGTGACAAGGTCGCCATCGACGAGGGGGTCGAAGCCGGTGACAGCATCGTCAGCTCGGCCCAGTTCCTGCTCGACTCCGAATCGGCCATCGATTCGGACTTCCAGCGCATGACGGCGGTGCGTCCCATGCAGGTGTGGACCCAGGGCCAGGTGCAGAACATCGATCTCGCCGGGCGTACCCTCGGCGTCGCCCACCAGCCCATCCCCGAGTGGCAGTGGCCTGCCATGGAGATGGACTTCACCGTGGCCGACGATGTGGACCTCAGCCAGCTGAAACCGAACCAGGCCCTGCATCTGCAGGTAGAGCAGGAGGGGGACGAGTACCGCATCATCCAGATCCATGTGGAAGATAAACCGGCCGCGGGCGACGCAATGAAAGAGGCCAAGGGTGAGATGCCAGGCATGGAGGGCATGGATCACAGCCAGCACCAGATGGGGGATAAGTCATGATCCCGGCCATGCTTCGCTGCGTTGAGTACAAACCCAACCTGCTGCCAGCCCACCGAATGAGAGGAGCCCAGTCATGATCCCTTCCATCATTCGCTGGTCCGTCGGCAACCGCTTTTTGGTGTTGCTGCTGACTGTCATGCTCACCGCCTGGGGGCTCTGGTCGGTCAAGCAGACCCCGGTGGACGCCCTGCCGGACCTCTCCGACGTCCAGGTGATCATCAAGACTTCCTACCCGGGCCAGGCGCCCCAGGTGGTGGAGGATCAGGTCACCTACCCCCTCACCACCGCCATGCTGGCGGTGCCGGGCGCCACCACGGTGCGCGGCTACTCCTTCTTCGGCGACTCCTTCGTCTATGTGCTGTTTGACGACAGCACGGACCTCTACTGGGCCCGCGCCCGGGTGCTGGAGTACCTGAGTCAGGTTGCCCCCAATCTGCCCGCCGGGGCCCAACCCCAGCTCGGGCCGGACGCCACCGGGGTGGGCTGGGTCTACCAGTACGCCCTGGTGGACAAAACCGGCAAGCACGATCTCAGCGAGCTTACCTCGCTGCAGAACTGGTTCCTGAAATACGAGTTGCAGACGGTGAACGGCGTCTCCGAAGTGGCCACCGTCGGCGGCATGGTGCGCCAGTACCAGGTGCGAGTCGATCCGGACAAGCTGCGCGCCTACGGCATCCCGCTCTCCCTCATCGAGACCGCCATCAAGCAGGGCAACCAGGAGACCGGTGCCTCCGTCATCGAGATGGCGGAGGCGGAGTACATGGTGCGCTCGAATGGCTATTTGAAGAGCGTGGAGGATCTGAAGCAGATTCCGCTTGGCACCAATGTGCGCGGCGCCCCCCTGCTGCTGGGTGACGTGGCGGACGTAGTCACCGGCCCCCAGATGCGGCGCGGCATCGCCGAGCTCAACGGCGAAGGGGAAGTGGTGGGCGGCATCATCGTCATGCGTTACGGCGAGAATGCCCAACACACCATAGACGGGGTCAAGGCGCGGCTGGCCGAGCTCAAATCCAGCCTGCCGGAGGGGGTGGAGATCGTTACCGTCTACGATCGCTCCGACCTTATCCAGCGCGCCATCGACAACCTCTCCGGCAAGCTGGTGGAGGAGTTCGCCGTGGTGGTGCTGGTCTGTCTCGCCTTCCTGTTCCACCTGCGCTCGTCGCTGGTGGTGGTCATCACCCTGCCCATCGCGATTTTGACCGCCTTTATCGTGATGCATCTGCAGGGGATCAACGCCAACATCATGTCGCTGGGGGGCATCGCCATCGCCATTGGCGCCATGGTGGACGGGGCCATCGTAATGATAGAGAACGTCCACAAGCACATGGAGCGGGAGGCGCTCACCGACAAGAACCGCTGGCGCATCATCACGGAGGCGAGCATAGAGGTCGGGCCGGCGATTTTCTTCTCCCTGCTCATCATCACCATGAGCTTCCTGCCGGTGTTTGCGCTGGAGGCGCAGGAGGGGCGCATGTTCCATCCGCTGGCCTTCACCAAGACCTACGCCATGGCCGCCGCCGCCGCGCTCGCCATCACGCTGGTGCCGGTGATCATGGGCTATTTCATCCGCGGCAAGGTGTTGCCCGAGCAGGCCAATCCCCTCAACCGTGGCCTGAGCCAGGGTTATATCCCGCTGCTCAACGCCGTGCTGGCTCACCCCAAAACCACCCTCGCCGCCGCCCTGGTGGTCACGATCGCGGGCTTCTGGCCGCTCCAGCACCTGGGCTCCGAGTTTATACCGCCGCTCGATGAGGGGGACATCATGTACATGCCCACCACCGCGGCCAACATCTCGGTGGGCAAGGCGCGGGAAATTTTGCAGCAAACCGACAAGCTCATCCGCACCGTGCCCGAGGTACAGAACGTGTTCGGCAAGGCGGGGCGCGCCGACTCGGCCACCGACCCGGCGGATCTGGTGATGATGGAGACCAGCATCCAGCTCAAGCCCCGGGATCAGTGGCGCCCCGGCATGACCCCGGAGAAGCTGAAAGAGGAGCTCGACTCCCTCATCCGCTTCCCCGGCCTCACCAACGCCTGGGTGCCCCCCATCAAGACCCGCATCGACATGCTGGCCACCGGCATCAAGACCCCGGTGGGGATCAAGATTGCCGGGCCTGACCTCAAGGTCATTCAACAACTTGGCCAGCAACTTGAGCAGATCGTTGGCAAGGTTGAGGGGGCCTCATCCGTCTACGCCGAGCGGGTGGCGGGCGGCCGCTATGTGAAGGTGGACATCGACCGGCTCAAGGCGGCCCGCTATGGCCTCAACATCGCCGACGTGCAGGCGGTGCTCGCCACCGCGGTGGGCGGCATGGACGTGGGTCAGACCATAGAGGGGCGAGAGCGCTACCCCATCAACCTGCGCTATCCCCAGAGCTATCGCGACTCGGTGGCCAGCCTCGAATTGCTGCCCCTGGTTACCCCCAAGGGGGAGAGGATCGCCCTGGCGGACGTGGCCCGGGTCTACATCAGCGACGAGGCGCCCATGCTGCGCAGTGAAAACGCGCGCCTCAACGGCTGGGTCTACGTGGACATCCGCGGCCGCGACATCGGCTCCTTTGTGGCAGAGGCCAAGGCCGAGGTGGGCAAGCAGCTGGTGCTGCCGGCGGGCTACGCCCTCAGCTGGTCCGGTCAGTACGAATACATGGAGCGGGCCATGGAGCGACTAACCTACGTGGTGCCGCTCACCGTCGCCATTATCGTGCTGCTGCTCTATCTGGCGTTTCGCCGCTTCCAGGAGGTGCTGCTCATTCTCACCACTCTGCCGCTGGCGGTCGTGGGCGGGATCTGGACCCTCTGGCTGCTCGACTTCAACCTCTCGGTGGCGGTGGGGGTGGGCTTTATCGCCCTGGCCGGGGTGGCGGTGGAGACGGGCGTCCTGATGCTGGTCTACCTCAACCACGCCTGGGACGATCTGGTGGCCAGCGGCAAACCGGACCAGGCCGGCCTGCACCGGGCGGTGGTCCACGGCGCCGCCCTGCGCCTGCGCCCCAAAATGATGACGGTGGTCACCATCATCGCAGGCCTGTTGCCCATCATGTGGAGCCAGGGCACCGGCTCAGAGGTGATGCAGCGAATCGCCGCCCCCATGATCGGCGGCATGGTGACGGCGCTGGTGCTGACCCTGCTGGTGCTGCCCGCAGCCTATTACCTCTGGCGCAGCCGCACCCTGAAGACCCTCGACCACACGACTGCGCAGACGGATACCCCGACTGCGCCCTGATCAACCGGACAACCCAAACAAGGAAACCAAGATGAACTACAAGACGCTGACCCTGACCCTGCTGCTAGGCCTTGCTACCCACACCGGCCTGCAGGCCGAGGAGATGATGAACCACGAAGGCCATGACATGAGCCAGATGGGTGACATGCAGCAGATGGAGGGAATGCAGGAGAGGGTGATGACCAAGGGAGTCATCAGCCGCATCGACGCGGCAAATGGCAAGGTCGGCATCAAGCACGAGGCCATCGCGAACCTCAAGATGCCCGCCATGACCATGGTGTTCCAAGTAGCCGACCCGGCCCTGCTCAAGGATCTGCAGGTGGGGGATGCGGTGCGCTTCCACGCCGAAAGCCCGGCTGGCAAGCTGACGGTGACGGTTCTTCAGAAGCAGTAACCGGAACCAATAAAAAACGGCGGGATCATCCCGCCGTTTTGCTGTCCGGTTCTCTTTAAATACCGTTCGCCACTCAGCCGCGGATATGGTCGATAAAGGCGTCGATCTGCTCGCGGCCGCAGGCCGGGTTCATGAAGACCGCCTTCTCACCGGCGATATAGGAGTACTTGCCGCGGGCGTCGTAGTCGGAGTGGGCGATGGCCTCCACCCAGTTGGTATAGAGCCCCACCTTGCCACGCCCGGTAAACAGGCTGCGGTGATAGTCGGTGTTGCGCTGCAGGCGCGCCTTGTAGGCGGGGTCCGTGCTGCGCGCCAGCTCGAAGGCGAACTCGGCCTCCGGATCGCTTACCCACTCGGGGTTGTAGATCTTGAAGCCCACGCTCGGCCCCTGGTTCTCCTGCGCCACCAGCTTGACGTTGCCGAGCTGGCTTAACCGGAAGCGGAAGTAGTTGGCGTTTTGCAGGCAGTGGGCCAGCACGGTGCGATACCCCTCGACCCCCAGGTAGTTGAGGGCCGCATAGGCACCGAACAGGCCGCTCGCCCCGCGGGAACACTCGATGGTGGACTGCAGGTGGGTCTGACCCTGGATGTCCCGCTCAAAATAGGAGAAGTTCTCCGGGTCGTTCTCCATCGCCTTGAGATCGTCCTGTTCTTTTATCATCACCAGGCTGGAGGTGTAGGGCACATAGCCCCACTTCTGGAAGTCGACGGTAAAGGAGTCGGCATATCTGAGCTCGGCAAAGCGACTCACGTTGCGCTCTATGCCAGCCAAGGTGGCGGCGTTGATGGCGAGCGGGTTGGCGGCAAAGTCGTAGTCCAGGAAGAAGATCATCGACCAGCCGATGGCGGCGTCCACGTGGATGTGGGGCTTGACCGCCACCTCAAAGCGCTCGCAGAGGCGATCCCGCAGCTCGACCACGGGTTTCACCCGATCCACCCCGAAGGTGTCGGTGGTGCCCATGGTGAGCATGATGGTGGGTACCACGTGTTTCAAGGCAAAGCAGGCGGTCAGGGTGCGCTCCAGGTGGTCGAGATCGATGTCGTTGTTCTCGCCCACCTGGATGCGGATGGTCTTGTTCTCGATGTCCACCCCGAGCAGGGAGAGGTTGGTGATGTTGGAGTAGTGGCCGCCCTGGGAGTTGATGATGCGGTAGTCCTGATAGTGACCGAGCCCCTTGTGCTTGGCCTCGGGCAGGCTCTTGCGGATGCCGAGCAGGTAGCCATAGAGGTTACAAAACGTCCCCCCCTGGGTGAAGATGCCGGTGGCGCGGGCCGGGTCGTAACCCGCCAGCAGGGCAATCTGGCGCACCACCTTCTTCTCCAGCTCCTCGGCCACCCCGGCATACTCGGAGTAGACCAGGTTGGGGTTGGCGAGGATCCCCATCTGGGCGCCGTAGATGGCGGGATCCGCCGACATGGTGACCACGTTCTCGACGCTGGAGGGGTTCTCCCAGTCTTTGGAGAGGGCGCCGGCAAACAGCAGTTCCGCCATGGGCTCGTCCGGCGTACGCATGGCTTGCGGCACCGGCATGGTCTCACACAAGTCGGCGAGACGGGCGCGACCATCGGGCCAGGCGTTCAGCCGCGCCGACGGGGCCAGGCCGCGGGCGCGAAACTCGTTGAGGGTGGCAAAACCGGGTTCACGAAAGACCGGCCAGAGATCGGGGTTGCGCGAGAAAAAGTTGGCTTTGACTGTGGCAAAACGACGTTTGAATTCGGGGTGGATGGCGTTGACGCCTTCATCTTTCAAATAGACCAAGTCACTCATTTTTATACCATTAGTACAGCAAATGTGCTGCCCTTATACCCCTGGGTCGCCGTTTGAAACAGCGACAATAACTAATGGCCTCCCCTACTTTTTGTCATGCATGAGGGCGGACAACGGCTGGCAAAAAGGCGCCTTTCGAGCGCCTCTTTTGATTTTGTGATCCACCCGCCCCAGCGGCGAGAAAAGCGTCAGCGCAGCGATGCCAGCAACCAGCGCGAGAATGCCTCCAGCTCGGTCTGCAGGGCCGGGAACTCGCCGCGCCACTGGCGCAGCAGCTCGTCGATGGCCTCCACCTGATAAGCCACCCCGGGCAAGCGCGCGGCCAGCGCATCCAGCGGGGCCGGCTCCAGGCTGTCGCTGAAGATCTGCGCCCGCCCTATCACCCCCTTCTCCACATCGAAGTGCAGTTCCACCCCGCCCCAGCCGAAACGCTCGTCCAGCTGATGGGTAAACGCCGGGGCATGGCCGAAGTTCCACTCCCAGCTACGCTGGCGGGCGAAGGTCTCGGCAAAGCCGGGCAAGTCTGGCAGCCGCTCGGGGGAGATGTGCTCGGGCTGTACCTGCTCGCCGTAGTGACTGAAGAAGGCCTCGCACAGGGCCTGACTCACCTGGCCATGGTCGATGCCCGGCAGCAGTTCGCCGAGGTTGGCCACCCGGCTGCGCACCGAGCTGATCCCCTTGGCCGCCAGCTTCTTGGGATCGGGATTGAGGTAATTGGCGAGCCGGCCAAGATCGGCGTCCAGCAGCAGGGTGCCGTGGTGAAAGCCGCGATCATGGGTCTCCCGATAGGCCGAGCCCGACACCTTGCGCTCCCCGTCCGGGGTCGCCACCAGCAGATCGTTGCGACCGGAGGCAAAGGCGCTCACCCCGAGCCGCTTGAGCGCGTCCAGCACGATGGCGGTGGAAATACTCTTGTCATACTCCGGCTTGCCCGCCATGAAGGTGAAGCAGCTGTTGCCAAGATCGTGAAACACGGCGCCACCACCGCTGCTGCGGCGAGCCAGGGTCACCCCGTCCTCTTCCATGCGGCGGGTATTGCACTCCTTCCACGGGTTCTGGGCCCGGCCGATCACCACGGTATTGGCGTTGCGCCACAGAAACAGCACCCGCTGGTGCGGGTCCATCTGGCGAAAAATGCACTCTTCCACCGCCAGATTGAACAAAGGATCGTGGGAGTCGGACAACAACAGACGCAATCGGGACATGAGAAGGCCTCATCGGGATGGGAGAACCGCTATCATACCACCCGGGCAGCAAGGATCCGCTTCCCCCCTCCCGCCAATAATTGACTCATAACGTAATAATCGCAGTTTCGACACATTTCGACAGCAAGTTGAAAGTATCCCGTGATACGGCGACACAGACTGACGCATTGCGCTAAAAAGAGCCCAAACACTCGCGCTTATTGAGGTAATCGACAATCAAATACGACTAAAATGCGACCATTTTTATAGGTCATATGGCTCCGTAATTCTTCGCTTAATTGCCAAAAATAACGAGCAGGAAGGCCAAATGTGATGAATGACACAGAAATCATTTTTTCTGTTACGCATCCCCTGTTATAGCGCCCTTTCGCCCCCTTGCGGGCAACAAGGAATTGTTTGACTCTAGGACGGACCATCGTCTCCCGAGAGGAATGAGTATGAGCGTCGTAAATTCCTCCCTTCATCGCCTGCTCTGGTACCTGCCAATGCTTGGCTCGGCGATGTTTTGCGCCTTTTTTTCACCGCCGTCGAAGGCGGTGATTGACAAGGTGACAGTGCAGTTGCCCTGGCAACACCAGTTCCAGTTTGCCGGCTATTACGCGGCCCAGGCCAAGGGTTTCTATCGAGCCGCCGGTCTGGATGTCACGCTGCGACCCGCCATGACCGGCACCGATGTGGTCAACGAGGTGATGTCGGGCAATGCCCAGTTCGGGATCAGCGGCAGTGATCTGCTGCTGGCCCGCGCCAGCGGCCAGCCCATCGTGGTGCTGGCCTCCATGTTGCAGCACTCGCCACTGGTGCTGCTCACCCTGGAGCGACCCGACATTCGCCAGCCGGCGGATCTGGCGGGCAAGCGGCTGATGCTGGAGCCCGGCTCCCAGGAGCTGCAGATCTACCTCAATCGCCACACGCCACCGGAGAGCTGGATAAAGCAGCCCTACCGGCAAGGCTTGAAGGCATTGCTGGCGGGCAAGACCGACGCCATCAGCGCCTACAGCACCACAGAGCCCTTCTATCTGGCCAAGATGGGCATCCCCTACCGGGTGTTCTCCCCCCGCAGCATCGACTTCGACTTCTATGGTGACAACCTGTTCACCTCGGAGCGCGAGCTGAACAGCCGGCCGGAGCGGGTCTATGCCTTCCAGCAGGCGACCCTCAAGGGGTGGCGCTACGCCATGGACAACCCGGCCGAGATGATCGACTGGATCGTGACCAAGTACCCGAGCGGCGCCGGCCGTGATCTGCTGCAGTTCGAGGCCGACACCACCCGGGAGCTGATGCAGCCCGATCTGGTCGAGCCCGGTTACATGCAGCCGGAGCGCTGGCAGCAGATCGCCAGGAACTACCTCGATGCCGGTCTGCTGTCGGCCCTGCCCGACCTGGAGCACTTTCTCTACAACCCGGATCGGGAGCGGATCCGCCAGCAGCGCCAGCTGCTCGACAAGAGCGTGGCGGTGGCCATGCTGATCACCCTCTCCCTGCTGACCCTGCTCGGTATCTTCTGCTACCTCTATCTGCGCCTGCGCCAGGAGGCGCGTGGCCGACAGCGACTGACCCGCGAGCTGGCCCAGAGCGAGCAGCACTACCGTTTCGTGGCGGAGAACAGTGCCGACGTCATCTGGACCATGGACACCACCACCCTGCGCTTTCGCTATGTCAGCCCCGCCATCCAGCCGCTCAGCGGTTACGACCCCACCGATGTGCTCACCCTCCCCCTCAGGCAGCTTATTCCGGAGACATCCAGAAAGCAGCTGCGCGCCGAGCTGAGCGGCTCCCTCGCCGCTTGGCAACGGGGCGATCACGAGCAGACCCGCTGTGTCATTCGTACCCAGCTGCGTCACAAGGAGGGACATCTGGTGGCCACCGAGACCATCACCACCCTGCACGGCAACGAGCAGGGCCAGCCCGATGCGATCCTCGGGGTCACCCGCGACATCACCGAGCGGGCTGCCCGCGAGGAGATGATGCGCCGGCTCGCCTTCTACGACCCGCTCACCAACCTGCCCAACCGCCGCCTGCTGCAGCAGCGGCTGAAGGAGGTCATGGAGGGCAAGGTGGCCCAGCTCGCCCTGCTGTTCATCGATCTCGACCACTTCAAGCCGATCAACGACACCTTCGGCCACGAGACAGGTGACGTGCTGCTCAACATGGTGGCCGAGCGGATGCGCCACTGCGTGCGGGAGCGGGATCTGGTGGCCCGCTTGGGTGGGGACGAGTTCGTGATCCTGCTGCCCGATACTGGTGACGAGGCGCTGACGGTGGCCGACCACCTGCACCAGCGCCTGCGCCACCCGTTTCGCATCGACGAGGAGCAGGAGCTGCGCATCTCCAGCAGCATAGGAGTGGCCCTCTACCCGGAGCACGGCACCGACCCCAAGACCCTGATGCACCACGCCGATCAGGCCATGTATCAGGCCAAGGGACGAGGGCGCGGCCGGGTCTGTCTCTATACCGCCGGGCTGGATCCGGAACAGGGCTCGCTGGTGTGGCAGAGCAGCCACGAGTGTGGCCACCCGCGCATCGATGCCGAGCATCGCCAGCTGTTCGTGCTGACCAACCGGCTGCTGGAGCACATGAAGGATCACCAGGAGCACCCCGCCCTGTTCCTGGAGTGCATGGAGAATCTGTTCGACGTGGCACGCCACCACTTCACCTTCGAAGAGCAGGTGCTGGCCGAGCTGGGTTACCCCGAGTTCACCAGCCACCAGCAAGACCACCAGCTGCTGCTGCAAAAGGCTGACCAGCTGATGACCGCCGCCAGGGCGGGTACCCTTGGCAACGACGAGTTGCTCAACTTCATCATTCAGGAGCTGGTGGTCGGCCACATGAGCCAGGCCGACCGGCGCTACTTCCCGCTGATGAAGGGGCGCTGAGCCCCGCCAGCCGGCATATCTCCTCCCTGAACGTGTGAAACGAGAAGGGCCACCCGGGTGGCCCTTCTGTCATTGTGCGCCCGGCACATCTGCCGTGCCCCCCTCCGCCCGGCGCGACATCAGGCTGTAGTAGAGCAGCGGGATCACCACCAGGGTGAGCAAGGTGGAGACCAGAATGCCGAAGATGAGGCTGATGGCCAGGCCGTTGAAGATGGGGTCATCGAGGATGAACAGGGCACCGACCATGGCCGCCAGCGCCGTCAGCAGGATGGGCTTGGCCCGCACCTGGGCGGCGCCGATCACCGCCTGCTCGAACGCCATGCCGGCGCTGCGCTGCTGCTCGATGAAATCCACCAGCAGTATGCTGTTGCGCACTATGATCCCGGCCAGGGCTATCATGCCGATCATCGAGGTGGCGGTGAACTGGGCCCCCAGCAGGGCGTGGCCCGGCATCACTCCGATCAGGGTGAGCGGGATGGGCGCCATGATGATGAGCGGCACCAGATAGGAGCGGAACTGGGCCACCACCAGCAGATAGATAAGGATCATCCCCACTCCGTAGGCGATCCCCATGTCGCGGAAGGTCTCATAAGTGATCTTCCACTCCCCGTCCCACAAGAGGGCCACCTCCCCCAATTTATCGGGCTGCTGCACATAGTACTGGGGCAACTCGATGCCCTCCCCGGCGGCAAACATGCCGTAGAGGGGGCTGTCGGCATGGCCCCCCATGTCGGCCACCACCATCACCATGGGCCGCATGTTCTTGTGCATGATATAGCTGGGAGCCACCTCGTCACGGCGGCTCACCAGCTCGGAGACCCGGATGAGCTGGCCGCTCTGGCTGCGCACCTTGAGGGCCAGGATGCCGGCCAGATCTCGCTTGTCGCCGGGGGCGAGCTCGACACGGATCGGTACCGGGTACTTGGCGCCCTGACCATGCAGCCAACTGGCATCCTGATAGCCCACGCCGCCATTGAGGGTGGCCACCAGACCCCTGAGATCGACCCCGAAGCGGGCCGCCTTGCTGCGATCCACCACCAGCCGCCACTTGGGCTGGGGGTCGATCAGATAGATGTCCACATCCACCAGATCCGCCGTCGCCACGAAGCGGGCCTCTACGGCGCGCGCCGCCGCTTCACGGGCAGCAGGCGTGGGGCCATACACTTCGGCGACGATGGGTGACCAGACCGGCGGGCCGGGGGGCACTTCTACCACCTTGAGATTGCCTCCTGCCGCGCTGGCGATGGCCTGCAGCGGCGCCCGCACCGACTGGGCAATCTGGTGGCTGCTGCGATCCCGTTCATGCTTGTTCACCAGATTGACCTGGATAT
This sequence comes from Aeromonas sp. 600276, assembly GCF_049175815.1. Lineage (NCBI taxonomy): Bacteria > Pseudomonadati > Pseudomonadota > Gammaproteobacteria > Aeromonadales > Aeromonadaceae > Aeromonas > Aeromonas sp. 600276. The sequence continues at coordinate 52,837 of NZ_JAAKVU010000010.1, forward strand.
CCCCCACGTTGGCGCCGCTGCGGATGAAGTAGTGGCGCACCAACCCGTTGAAGTTGATGGGGGCGGCGCTGCCGGCGTAGATCTGGTAATCCTTCACCTCGGGCACCCTGGCAAGCTCGCGCCCCACCTCCAGCAGGGTGCGCTCGGTCTGCTCCAGGGTCGCCCCCTCCGGCATGTCGAGCACCAGCTGGAATTCCGACTTGTTGTCGAAGGGGAGCATCTTGAGCACCACCCACTGCACCATGGGCATGGCGGCGGCGCCCGCCACCAGCAGCAGGATGACCAGCCAGAGCTTGCGCCTGGCCCTCCTGGCGCCAGCGCCAATCAGGAAAGGGGTCATCAGCCGCTGGAAGAGGCCAGCCTTGGCCTCGCCGTGGGCGACATGCCCCTCGCTCTTGAGCAGATGGCCCGCCAGCCAGGGGGAGAAGATAAAGGCCACCAGCAGCGAGATAAGCATCCCCATACTGGCATTGATGGGGATGGGGCTCATGTAGGGGCCCATCAGGCCGCTTACAAACGCCATCGGCAACAGGGCCGCGATCACGGTCAGGGTGGCGAGTATGGTGGGGCCACCCACCTCGTCCACCGCGCCCGGAATGAGATCCTTGAGGGAACCCTTGCCAAGGCCGCGATGGCGGTGGATGTTCTCCACCACCACGATGGCGTCATCCACCAGGATGCCGATGGAGAAGATAAGGGCAAAGAGGGACACCCGGTTGAGGGTAAAGCCCCACGCCCAGCTGGCAAACAGGGTCAGTGCCAGGGTGATGACGATGGCGATGCCCACCACCAGCGCCTCGCGCCACCCCATGCTCACCAGCACCAGCAGCACCACCGCGGTGGTGGCGAAGATGAGCTTGCCGATGAGGGTGTTGGATTTGGTCTCGGCGGTGACGCCATAGTCACGGGTCACCGTCACCTCGACGCCGCCCGGGATGAGCCGGTTCTTGAGACTCTCGACCCGGGCCTCCACCCGCTTGGCCACTTCCACCGCGTTCTGCCCCGGCTGCTTGCCGATAGCCAGGGTCACTGCCGGATAGCTCTGCTCCCCCTGCCCCATCCAGCTGCGCTGCACCGGGGTCTCCTCCCCAAGGGACACCTGGGCCACCTCGCCGAGGTAGACCGGCTTGCCATCGTGCAGGCCCACCACCAGCTCGCGGGCCTCCTGCTCGCTCTGCAGGAACTGCCCCACCTGCACCTTGATCTCCCGATTGTCCTGCACCACGGCCTGCTCGTTGCCCGCCTGGTTGGCGGCGGCGAGCCGCTGGTTGAACTCACCCCAGCTGATGCCGTGGGCGCTGAGGGCCGCCGGATCCGGCATCACCCGCAGCACGGCGCGCTGGCCGCCCAGGCTGTAGATATCGCGGGTGCCGGGCAATCGCTTGAGCTCGGTCTCCAGCTCGTGGGCGACCCGGGTCAGCTCGGCGGCCCCCAGCTGCTTGCTCCCCTCTTTGCTCCATAAGGTCAGGCTGACGATGGGCACATCGTCGATCCCCCTGGGTTTGACCAGCGGCTGACCGACGCCAAGCCCCTGGGGCAGCCAGTCCCGGTTCGAGTCGAGCTGGTTGTTGAGGTCGACGATGGCCTGCTCGCGGCTCACCCCGACCTTGAACACCACCACCAGCAGGGCGCCATCGGGGCGAGAGAAGGAGTAGAGGGTATCAATACCCTTTATCTGGGAGACCACCTGCTCGGCAGGGGTGGTGACGAGGGATTCGACCTCGGCCGGGCTGGCCCCCGGGAAGGGGATATAGACGTCGGCGAAGGTGACATCGATCTGGGGCTCCTCCTCCTTGGGGGTTACCAGCACCGCAAACAGGCCGAGCAAGAGCCCCACCAGCGCCAGCAGCGGGGTGATGGCCGAGCCCTGAAACAGGGCCGCCAACCGGCCGGCCGGCCCCAGTTTGTTCTTGTTGTCGTGAGCGTCGTTACTCATGGGCCACCGCCTGCTGGCGCGCCCAGCCATCCGGTGCCACCCGATCGCCGCTCTGGACGCCCGCGAGGATCTCGCACTGCCCTGCCTGGCAATGGCCGACCCGCACCGGCGTCAGCACCCAGCCATCCCCCTCCTTCAGGTAGAGACCGCTGAACTCACCCTGCCGGAGCAGGGCCTGCTCCGGCACCTGCAGCAACTGACGTTCGCCCTGCTTGAGCTGCACCTTGAGCCACATACCGGGCAATACCCCGGCGGTTTGCGGCGGCAAGTCGAGGCGCAGCCGAAAGGCGTGGCTCTGGCTGTCGGCATAGTTGAAGCGGGTCAGTTTGAGGGGGGTAACGGCCTTGCCATCCGGCAGCAACACCTGCGCATCCGACGGCTGGCCGGCGAGGGCCAGCGCGGACTGGGGCAGCTCCACCTCTACCCGCAGGGCATCGAGGGAGAAGCCCGAGAGCAGCGGGGTGCCGGGGGCCACCGTCTCCCCCAGCTCCACCAGCCGCTTGGTGACCACCCCGGCGTAGGGGGCGAGGATGCGGGTATAGCCGTAGGCCTCCCGAGCCTGGGTGAGGGCGGCCTCGGCGGCGTTCACCTCGGCGCGGGCAGATCTGTCGCTCGACAGGGCGCTGTCGAGCTGGGCGCGGGTGATCACCCCCTTGGCTATCAGCGCCTGGAAGCGGGCGAGCTGGCGCTCGGCTTCCACCTGCTGGGCCTGAGCCCGGGCCAGTCGCGCCTCGGCGCCGGTCACGGCGGCAAACTGCTCCTTGCCGCTGATCTCCAGCAGGGGTTGCCCGGCCACCACCTCATCGTTCACATCCACCAGCATGCGGGAGACCCGACCGCCAGTCTGGGCCGCCACCGTCCCCTGATGGATGGCACTGACGGTGCCATCCAGGGTGAGCCAGTCAGTCACCTGACGGGGAGCCAGAATCAGGGCCGCCTCGCCATTCGTCTCGGCAGACCATGCCGTCGACAGCGTCATGGGAGAGACAAGCGCAGAGGTCACGGCCAGCAGAATGGCCCCCGGCAAGCGGATCGGTTCCATGATAGTCCTCCTTCCCCGGCTGCGGGGGCAATCCATTCAGGCGGAGCGGGCGTGGCAGCGCTTCTCCCGCACCTTCACCAGGACCCAATCAACCAGCAAGATCCCGGCCACCATGGCGGCTACGAACAACAATATCATGGGCTGGCCGCTGGAAATGAGACTCAAGGCAGGCCCCGGGCAGATACCGACCAATCCCCAACCTATGCCGAACAGGGCAGATCCCCCGATGAGGCGGCGATCCAGCTTGGGGGCAGGCACCACAGCCATGGGCTCTCCCAGCAGGCTCAGACGCCGCGGCTTCACCAGCAAGAAATAACCCGGCATGAAGACCAGCAGGGCGCCCCCCATCACGAATCCCAGGCTGGGATCCCAGGCGCCGGCCAGATCGAGAAAGCCGGTGACCCGGGCGGGATCTATCATGCCGGAGATGGCCAGACCCAGACCAAACAGCAAACCGGCGAGCAGACTTGTCAGCAAGGTCATCGCAATAGCCTCCTAGAAGAGATGATGAGTCAGAAACACGGTCAGCACACCGGTTGCCATGAAGGTGAGGGTCGCTACTATGGAGCGCACGGAGAGCCGCCCCATGCCGCAGATGCCGTGGCCGCTGGTACAGCCATTGCCAAAACGCGTGCCGATGCCCACCAGCAGACCGGCCAGCAGCACCAGCGGCCAGGCGGGCAGCGCGGTGAATGCAGGCATGCTGGCCCAACCCAGCGTCAGTGCCAGCCAGGCTCCCGCTCCCAACCCCAGCAGGAAGAGCAGTCGCCACGGCGCCCTGTGTTGCAGCGCACCGGCCAGAATGCCGCTGATCCCGGCCACCCGGCCGTTGCACAGCATCAGGATCAGGGCCGCGAGCCCCACCAGCATGCCGCCCCCCAGGGAGAGCAGCCATTGGCTTTCCATCATCAAGATTCCTTATTTTCTGAGTGACAAAAATGGGTTTGCAGCGCCGCCAGCACATCGGCGGCCGCCTCGCTCACCAGCGAGTAGTAGATCTGCTGGGAGACCTTGCGCGAGCGAACAAGACCCTGGCGCTTCAATACCGACAGTTGCTGGGAGAAGGCCGACTGGCCGAGCTGGCTGCGGGCCAGCAGCTCCCCGACTCCCTTCTCCCCCTCCACCAGCTGACAGAGCACCATCAGGCGTTCGGGATGAGCCAGCGCCTTGAGCAGGGAGGCGGCGGCCGTCGCGTGTCTGTTCATCTCGTCGAATTGGCTCATGGGAGTAAATTAGCAATTGCTGATATTTGGTTCTATTGTATAAAGTGACACTAAATTAGCAATATCTAAATTAAATAAGGAGAAGGTCATGACAGTAGAAAACGGAGTAAGAGTGGTCGCGGGCTGCATGTTGCTGCTGTCGCTGCTGCTCACCGCCTGGGTACACCCGGGCTTTGTCTGGCTGAGCGTCTTTGTCGGGGTCAACCTGATCCAGAGCGCCTTCACCGGCTTCTGCCCGGCCGCAATGATCCTCAAACGGCTGGGGCTGAAATAGCGGCGCGCCAAGGTAGAGAAAAACCTGCCATCTGGGGCGAAATAAGGAGGGCGGGGCATCTCGCCGCCCTCTTATGGCCATGGAGGTAGCCAGCCGGCCCCGACTATTGACGAACTTGTATCTAAATGTTGCTAAATGGGCGATGAGGCTTTACCCCACCGCTCTGGATGAGTACCATCAGGCCGTCCATCAACAGCGGAGACCATCAGTGGGCAACTCATCAAGTGACAGTTGTAGACCGACCCTCGTCGTCGGTACCCGGGTCGCGAGCTAGCCGCAGGTCATCCTCTGCCGCATGCTCGCAGCCCTGCGAGAAGCGGAAATCCACTCCCCTCTTCTCTTTTTACACTTGACGTCTGGTGACCATTGGCCAAAAGCCATGGCCGCCATGCCTGCATAGTTTCTGCTTCCCACAAGGAGGCTGCTATGCGTTTTATTTCAACCCTGTCCGTAACCAACCGGACTCACCCCCTGCTGAGCAGACTGGGTCGCGGCCTGTTGCCGCTCTGGCTGCGTGGCAAACGGCGCCAGCACCACTACCGGCTGCAGATCCGTTGCGAGGATCGGGCCGACATGGAGCAGGTGCTGGATCTGGTGAACCACACCCTGCAACCGGCGGGCCTGCACCCCTTGCAGTCCCTGCGACCCGGTCGCAGCGGCGGGCGGGAGCTGGTGCTCAATCTGCACTGCACCCCGCCCCAGCGGCGCTACTTGGTGCAGTTCGTGCACCAGGTGGGGGTACATCACCCGGTTCGCTGGGAGCTGCATCCGCGCCGCGACCCCGAACCGGCGCTCAATTGAGCAAGCCATAACCGGGGCCAGCCACGCTGGCCCCTTTCAATCCGTTTCGCAGCCCAGCCCGCCATCCTGCATGGCCGGGCCGGGCTTTCCGTGCGTTTTTTTGATGAGGTGATGGCCTTCACGCACGGGGATCAGGCAAGGGAACCCTCGCCCGCCTTCAGGAAGGCCATCTGCAACAGAAGGAGTACGCCATGAGAATGTGGCAACAATTGGACATGATTTCCCTGCTCGACACCCTGGCCAGCCTGCTGCTCGCCTTCGTACTCGGCAGTCTGGTGGGGCTGGAGCGTCAGTATCGTCAGCGTACCGCGGGCCTGCGCACCAATGTACTGGTAGCGGTGGGCGCGGCCCTGTTCGTCAACCTGGCCCAGCGCATCTATGACCTGCACGGCGGCACCTACGGGGTGGTGCACGTGGTGGCCTACATTGTCTCCGGCATCGGTTTTCTCGGCGCCGGCGTCATCATGCGCGAATCCGGCAACATCCGCGGCATCAACACCGCCGCCACCCTGTGGGGAGTGGCCGCGGTCGGTGCCGCCAGCGGGGCCGGGCTGGCCATGGAGGCGATCCTCGGCGCCCTGTTCGTGCTGGCCGCCAACACCCTGCTGCGCCCGCTGGTGAACCAGATCAACCGCCGCCCGGTGGACAATACAGACACCGAGGTGACCTACCGCGTCACGGCCCTCACCCAGCGCGAATACCAGAAGGAGGTGCTGCACTGGCTGGAAGAGATGCTGGAGCAGGCCAACTACCCGCTGAGCGAGCTCGACATCGAGCCTTTCGGCGAGCGGGATCTGGAGATCTCGGCGGTGCTGCTGGCCACCTCCATCGATGGCGACGAGCTCGACGCCCTGATGGTGAAACTCGGCATCCACCCTCACATCAAGCAGGTGTTCTGGCGCGCCAGCACCACGGATTGAGGCGAGCCCTCGCCCCACAGCAAAAAGCCCCGCACTGGCGGGGCTTTTTCATCTTTCCGGGTTAGCGACGGCTGCGCCAGCGCACCCTGGGGGGGATGACCTGGGCGGTCTGGGTGGGGGGATTGCCCGCAATCAGCTGTTGCATCAGTTCGAAGGCGGCGCGGGCCAGGGCCGGGCAGTCCTGGGCCACGGAATCGATACGCATGGGGATGCAGTCGAGCAGATCGTGATCGTCGAAGGTGCACAGGCGCATCCCCGTCTCCATCAGGCCCGCCTCGTTGAGGTAGCGCAGCACCCCCTCGAGCAGGGTGAAGGAGGCGGTGAAGAGCCCCTTCGGCGGCGCCCCGAGCTCGGCCACCAGCTCGGCCATCAGCTGATAGCCGGAGCTTGGCTGGTAGTCGCGGTGACGGACCCGGTCTGATGTGGCCTCCAACCCGGCGCGGTGCAACCCCAGCTCGTAGCCCGCCAGCCGGTGGCGGCTGGGGGAGAGATCCAGCAGGCCGCCGAAGTAATAGATCTCCTCCCCGCAGCTGGCCGCCATGTCCTGCACCAGCTCGGCGGTGGCCTTGCAGGCGTCCGAGATCACCATGGGCAGGCGCGACTCGCCGATGTGGCGGTCGAGCTGCACCACCGGCAAGCGGTCGTGAATGCGGGCATAGATGTCGTCGCTGTGGCCACTGGAGGCGACGATAAGGCCGTCCACCTGGCGGCTGATGAGGTTGTCCACCACCCGCTGCTCCAGGGTGGGGTCATCCTCGGAGCAGGCGATGAGCAGCTGGATCCCCGCCTCCCGGCAATGGGCCTCCAGGGCACGGGCGATGCTGGCGAAGCCGAAGTTGGTGAGGTCGGGGATGACCAGTCCCCAGGTGTAACTGCGCGCCTCCCGCAGGGAGCGGGCATGGATGCTCGGCTGGTAGTGGCACTCGTCCGCCACCGCCTGGATCCGCTTGCGGGTATCGTCGGCGATGCGGTACTCCGCACTCTTGCCGTTGAGCACCAGGCTGGCGGTGGCCTTGGAGACCCCCGCGAGCGTGGCTATCTGGGCAATCGTGATCCGTTTTTTCTTCTCCACCTGACCTCCCGGCAAACTGACACCGGGCTATTGTACAAGGCAGGCCGCCAGCGGCCAGTGATCGAGGCAAATTTTGCTGTCATCACCGTCACAACGTGCGGAAAGTATTGGGTTTTCACCGGGAAAGTAGCGGGTAGACAGGGTCTGGCGACCGCCATCCACGAAACACTCGAGACTGGAGCGATCGCACAAGATAGTGGTCATGCCACCCAGCCAGGGGCAGGATCGCTCCTCCCACTCCCCGCTCTGCCAGTTCTGGCGGCGCAGGACAAGACGCCCCGGCTGCCACACCAGCTCGGCCACGGCGCCAAACCCGAGGCGTCCCTCCCCGCTCAAGGCCAGGTCCAGCCAGGCCGAGTCGATGGCCAGGGCAGGCAGCTCGTCCGGCGCTCCCTCGAAGCGGGTTTGCTCTCCCTTAAGGGCTGAAATCTCCGCCACCGGCCGCTGGCAGAGCCAGTCGCCTTGCCAGAACAGCTCCCGCGGGCAGCTCATCTGGTGGATCCAGCCGTGCTCGACGGTAGGCTGGCTCATCTCGTTCTCTTCGGGCAGCCCCAGCCAGGCGAACAGCAGGCGGCGCCCCTGGCTGTCCTGGGTGGTCTGGGGCGCGTAAAACTCGAAACCTCGGTCCAGCTCGTGGAAGGCACCGTGCTCGAACTGAGTGTCATCGAAGTGGCCCGCCAGCCAGCCACACTGGTAGAGGTTGCGATAATCCTCTCCTTGGGGCGCTATGCCCTGGGGGCAGCTGATCAGCACATGGCGCTCACCAAGAGCAAACAGGTCCGGGCACTCCCACATATAGCCGAACTCCCCAAGCCCACCGCGCCCGCTACCGGCGATGGGGCCCACCCGCTGCCAGCTTTGCAGGGTGTCGCCGCGATAGAGCAGCACTTCCCCCTTGTCATCCAGGGTGCGGGCCCCCAGCACCATCAGCCACTGCCGGCCGTCGTGCCACACCTTGGGGTCGCGCACGTGGCCGCTGTAGCCTTCGGGCAGGTCCAGCACGGGCCCCAGCTTCTCGAAGCCGCCCATGCCGTCGTCCCGCGCCAGACACTGGTAGGCGGTGCGGCTGCCGTCCGGGTACTTGACGTTGCCGGTGTAGATCAGGGTCAGGCGCCCCTGCTCGTCGCTCACCGCCGAGCCGGAGTAGCAGCCGCTCTGCTCGTAGGGCTCGATGGGCAGCAGGGCCGGCAGCTCGTGCTGCCAGTGCAGCAGATCGGTGGAGGTGACGTGGCCCCAGCCCTTGTTGGCGTGTACGCAACCCAGCGGGTTCCACTGGTAGAAGAGGTGATAACGCCCGCCGTGCTCGATAAAGCCGTTGGGGTCGTTGAGCAGCCCCACCGGGGCTGCCAGGTGCCAGCGGGGCCGATGGGGATCGGCCGCCGCCTTGAGCTGGCCGGCCAGCAGGGACCGGACAACCTGTTTGAGGAGATGGCTTTCCTTCATCACTCCACCTTGTACTTGAGCAGGTAGGAGGCGGCGAAGGCGGTGCCAAAGGCGATCACCAGGCCGATGACGTAGTGGATGAGGCTCATGGGCTGGACGATGGCCATGCCCGGAATGCCGGTCAGGCCCACCGCCGTCATCCCCACCTTGGCCGCCACCACGTAGGCGCCGCCGCAGGCCCCGCCGAACAGGCCGGCCAGGAAGGGTTTTATGTAGCGCAGGTTGACCCCGAAGATGGCCGCCTCCGTGATGCCGAGCAGGCAGGACATGGCCGCCGGCACCGTGATGGCCTTGATCTTCACGTCCCGGGTCTTGAAGTAGACCGCGAGACAGGCACCGCCCTGGGCCACGTTGGCCATGGCCCAGATGGGCAGCAGGAAGTTGACGCCGATGGCCGGGTTCGCCAGCAGGCCCGCCTCGATGGCGTGGAAGCTGTGGTGGATGCCGGTGATGACGATAAGCGAATAAGTCCCGCCAAACACCAGGCCCGCCAGCCAGCCGGCCTGCTCATAGAGGGCGCTCAGGCCGAAGGAGATGCCATCCCCCAGCACCCGCCCGGCGGGGCCGATGAAAAGCAGCGCCACGAAGCCGGTGATGATGACGGTCAAAAACGGGGTGAGGATGAGATCCAGGGCATCGGGGACGCGCCTTCTCAGCTGTTTCTCCAGGTGGGACATGAACCAGACCGCCAAGAGCACCGGGAAGACAGTGCCCTGATAGCCGATCATGGCGACATCGAGCCCGAAGAAGTCCATGGTCTTGAAGCCCCCCGCCACGCCCCAGGCGTTGGTCAGGGCCGGGTGGGTGAGAATGCCGCCGAGGGTCGCCCCCAGATAGGGGTTGCCGCCGAATTCGCGCGCCGCGGTGAACCCGATGAGGATCGGCAGGATGACAAAGGCCGCCGAGCTGAACATGTCCAGCATGATGAACAGCGCGCTGTCGGCGTTGACCCAGCCATAGGTGCGCACCATGCCGAGCAGCCCCATCAGCAGGCCGGAGGCGACGATGGCCGGAATGATGGGCACGAAGATGTTGGAGAGGGTCCGCGCCAGACGCTGGGCCACGTTGAGCTTGGCCGTCGCCAGGTCGGTCAGCTCCGCCTTGCTGGCGGTGCCGGTGCCGGTCAGGGCCACGAACTCCGCATGGACCTTGTTGACCAGGCCGGTGCCGAAGATCACCTGGATCTGGCCGGCGTTGCTGAAGCACCCCTTGACCCCCTCCAGCTTGTCGATGGCGGCCTTGTTCACCTTGCTGTCGTCCGCCAGCACCAGCCGCAGCCGGGTGGCGCAGTGGGCGGCGCTGACGATGTTCTCCTTGCCCCCGAGCAGGGGCACCAGATCCTTGGCTATCGCACTGATATTCATATTCTTCCTCTTATGGCCCGCCATCGGCAGGCCCATGTCACATGAGAGTAGGGTCTGTCGACCCGGGCTTCTAGCCGCGGATCAACAGCCGCTTGCACCCGATCGCAAAAAGGCATCCAGTTCGATGCGACTCGGCAGCGCCGTCATCGCCCCCTTGGCGGTGGTAGCCAGCGCCCCGCAGCCGTGGGCCCGGGCCAGGATGGCAGGCAGCTCATCCAGAGCGGGCAGCGAGGTCCGTTCGGCCAAGGCCGCCAGCAGACCGGCGACAAAGGCATCCCCCGCCCCCGTGGTGTCGATGGGCGTCACTTTGGGCCCCACCCACTCCAGCAGATCGCCGCCGAGACGAGCCACCACGCCGGCCGCCCCCCGGGTCACCAGCACCAGTACCGGGCCTGAAATGGTGGCGAGCCCAGCTGCCAGATCGTCCAGACCGCTTAGCAGTTGCAGCTCCTCCAGCGAGAGCTTGACCACGTCCGCCTGCGCGATGGCCTCGCGCACCACGGGCAGCATCTCGGCGGGGTTGCCCCACACCTCGGACCTCAGGTTGGGGTCGAAGCAGACCCGGCCACCTGCCGCCTTGATAGCTGCCATGGCCTGCAGGCAACTGCCACGCACCGGCTCGTTGGCGAGCGCGATGGAGCAGGTGAGCAGCCACTCCCCGGCCTGGAAGACCGGCAGATCGGCGGGTGTCAGGAACTGATCCGCGCTGGGCCTCACCATAAAGGTGAAGCTGCGCTCCCCTGCCTCATCGAGCTCCACCAGCACCGTGCTGGTGCGATAGGCCGGATCCTGGATCAAGTGACGGGTGTCGACCCCTTCGCTGGCCAGGGTATCGGCCATGAAGCGGCCGAAGGGATCGGCGCCGACCCGGCCGATAAAGGCCGACGCCCCGCCAAGCCGGGCCACCCCGACCGCCACGTTGGCCGGCGCGCCGCCCGGACACCTGAGGTAGTGCTGCTCCCCTTCCGGGATCAAGTCCACCACCGCATCCCCCATTACCCACACACGATTCGTCACCTTGCTACTCCACTGCTGCATCGGATCGACTGTCAAACCCGGACTCTGTTTTGTTGGCTGGCATTATCAGCTAAACCGTTTTAGCCAACCAACAGATCCCGACGCCGGCTGCCATTTTTGTGATCGGGATAACGAACTAGAACCAGGTTTCCATCTGCACGCCAAAGTTCCACTCGCCGCCGGCGGTGAAGTTGCTTTGGCCCATGGCATCGGTGCTGGCGTAGTGGTCGAGCTCGGAGGACCAGTCCATCAAGGTGGCGAATATCCGCAACTCGGGCCGCTCGAAGAAGCCGGCGGTCTGCGCCTTGAAGGTGGGCGCGAAGGTGAGCTTGGTGAAGTCGCCGCTCACCGCCTGACGCCCCTTGTAGCCCTTGGGATCGAGATCCATGTACTGCCAGGTGGCCTCGTAGACCAGCTCGACGTTCTGGCTCAGCACCTGGGCCAACCGGCCATTGAGGGTCACCCAGCGGTACTCGTCCCCCTTCACGTAACGATCCTTGCTCTGCTCGGCCAGCAGGGCCGGGGCGATACGCCAGCGGGGCGCAAGATCGGTGGCGCCAAACACGGCGACTCGCACCGCATCGGCGTCCGCCAGCAGCTCGCTGTCGGAACCCAGCCCCTTGAGTTCGGCACCCAGGCCGTGGCCATACAGCACGGCCGCCTTGGAGAAGCCGGGGTTGATGCCAAAGAAGCTGTCGGCGTGGTAGGCCAGCAGGGTATGCGCCCCCTTGTTCGCCGCCTCGCTGCCGGCGCCGCCGTCGTTGATACGCGCCTCGTTGTCCTTGGCCGACAGGCCGTTCAGCATCCACTGCCAGTTGCCGACCCGGTTGTTCATGGTGAGGATGTAGCTCTCGATGTCGGAGAGACCGCTCGCACTGATGTCACCGTAGTCGCGCCCGTAGAGGGAGAAGTTCGCCTTCCAGCTGTCAGCCAGCTGCACGTCGTAGACGCCGCCGCCGGTGCCGGCCAGGAACACCACGTCCGAGTCGAGCCAGTGGATGTCGAAGTTGTCCCGGTCAAAGCGCTTGCCCGCCCACAACACAGCATGCTTGAAGGGACCGTCGAAGCTCGCCAGATCGCCTATCTCGGCAAACACCTGGCGGGTGTTGAGGCTGGAATCGCTGGCGGTCCAGTCGTTGCTGGTCTCCACCCCGTCCGCCAGCATCAGCTTGTAGCGGGCCCAGCTGCCATCGGCGAAGGTCTGGGTCTTCAGCAGATTGGCCTCCATGTAGGTGTCATCCTCGTTGCCAAGGCGACCCACGGCGCCGCCCACCGAGCCGGCCGGGGTGATGTAGGGGCCGCCGCGACCGCCGTTGCCATTGCCGTTGACCAAGAGGCCCGAGCGGGCATAGCCGTGGAACTCGAAACCCTGGGCCCCGGCGGTCTGCTTGTCCACCTTCTCGCTCTGGGCCTTGGCCACCACGGCCGTCTCGCGGGCTTCGTTTGCCTTGCTCTGGGCCTCATCGGCCCGCGCTTCGGCGGCGTTGGCGCGCGCCTCGGCCGCCTGCACCCGTGCCTCCAGCGCCGCCAGACGGGCCTCGATACCGCCATCCGCCGCCCACAGCGGGCTGCTCATCCCCAATCCCAGCGCTACCGCCAGCGCCAACTTGTACTTGCACATCGTCATCGTCCTCACCTGTCATCTGTCGCCCGTCCGGGCGCTGTTGTTATCGACGACGAGAGCATAGCTAAACCAATTTAGCTAACTCAATACACTAGCTAAACCGTTTCAGCTCAAGTGTGAGCGGGATAACATTCGTACAGCAGGAATTGGCGGAAGTTGTGAGGAAGATCCCTCATCGGGATCCACTCAATAAGCGGGGATCTTGCTAAAGCCGGGGCAAAAAAAGAGCCGGCACAGGGCCGGCTCTTGATATCTGGGTCGCGAACATCAGCTGGTCAGATCGTCGAAGAAGCGTTTCACCCCTTCGAAGAAGCCTTCCGATTTCGGCTTGTGGGTCTTGGCGGCAGCACCGCTGAAGGATTCATCCAGCTGACGCAGCAGCTCTTTTTGCTGCTCGGTCAGCTTGACCGGGGTCTCCACCACCACCTTGCACATCAGATCCCCCACCTGGCCGGAGCGCACGGACTTCACGCCCTTGCCCCGCATGCGGAACATCTTGCCGGTCTGGGTCTCAGGAGTGACCTTGAGCTTGACCCGACCATCCAGGGTCGGCACTTCGATCTCGCCGCCGAGGGCTGCCGCGGTAAAGCTGATGGGCACTTCGCAGTAGAGGTTGTTGCCGTCACGCACGAAGATCTCGTGCTCCTTGACGTGCACCTGTACGTACAGATCGCCCGCCGGTGCGCCGGCCTCCCCCGCTTCCCCTTCGCCGGAGAGGCGGATGCGATCGCCAGTGTCGACGCCAGCCGGGATCTTGACCGACAGGGTCTTGGTCTTCTGGTAGCGACCCTCGCCATGGCACTTGCGGCACGGATCCTTGATGATCTTGCCGCGACCGTGACAGTGGGGGCAGGGTTGCTGCACTGCAAAGAAGCCCTGACGCATCTGCACCTGGCCGGAGCCGTGGCAGGTCGGGCAGGTCTGGGCAGAGCTGCCGGTGTGGGCTCCCGAGCCGTTGCACACTTCACAGTGGACCAGAGTCGGTACCTTGATCTCCTTGGAGACCCCGCGCACCGCCTCTTCCAGGGTCAGCTCCATGGTGTAGCGCAGATCGGAGCCACGGGCCGGGCCGCGACGGCCACCACCACGGCTGCCACCGAAAATATCGCCAAACACGTCGCCGAAGATGTCGCCGAAATCGGCGCCACCGCCAAAGCCACCGTGGCCACCGCCACCCTGGCTCTGATCCACGCCGGCGTGGCCGTACTGGTCATAGCGGGCACGCAGGTTGGCATCGGTCAGGATCTCGTAAGCTTCCTTGACCTCTTTGAACTTCTCTTCGGCACCGGCATCCCCCTGGTTGCGATCAGGGTGATACTTCATGGCCAGACGCTTGTACGCCTTCTTGATCTCGCGCTCGTCGGCATCTTTCGATACCCCCAGCACTTCGTAGAAATCGCGCTTCGACATACTTATCCTGTTGCTATATCAGCAGTTACGCAGACGGGCGTTGGTTACCCAACGCCCGTAAATTCATTGACGAATCTGCTCACACTCTTACTACGAAGCCGTGATCAAGGCTCATGTGCAGCTCGCTTGTTTGTAACCAAGAGTGCTCATGTATTCACATACACTCCGGTTCCTGCGCTGCGCTTTACCTTGCTGACGGCCTCTCGTGACAGACCGTGAACAGATTCTGAGCCGATGGGCGAAGCGGACTTCGCCCATCTGGGTCGGGCTTATTTCTTGTCGTCTTTCACTTCTTCGAACTCGGCGTCGACCACGTCGTCGTCAGCCTTGGCAGAAGAGGAGGACTGACCGGCGTCAGCACCGGCGGCGCCTTGCGCCTGAGCCTGCTGCTGGGCAATCTCCATCAGCTTCTGGGACGCTTCCAGCAGCGCCTGCTGCTTGGCCTCGATAACGGCCTTGTCGTCGCCCTTGATGGCGGTTTCCAGCTCGCTCAGCGCAGCTTCAACCTTGGTCTTGTCGTCGGCAGGCAGGGCTTCACCGGCTTCGGTAACCTGCTTGCGCACGGAGTGGACCAGACCATCAGCCTGGTTGCGAGCCTGCACCAGCTCTTCGAACTTCTTGTCCTCGGCAGCGTTGGCTTCGGCTTCGCGTACCATGCGCTCGATCTCGTCATCAGACAGACCAGAGGAAGCCTGGATGGTGATCTTCTGCTCTTTGTTGGTCTCTTTGTCTTTCGCAGAGACGTGCAGGATACCGTTGGCATCGATGTCGAAGGTCACTTCGATCTGCGGCAGACCACGCGGAGCCGGACGGATGCCTTCCAGGTTGAACTGGCCCAGAGACTTGTTGTCGCTGGCGCGCTTGCGCTCACCCTGCAGCACGTGAATGGTCACGGCAGACTGGTTGTCTTCGGCAGTGGAGAACACCTGGGACTTCTTGGTCGGGATGGTGGTGTTCTTCTCGATCAGCGCAGTCATCACGCTGCCCATGGTTTCGATACCCAGAGAGAGCGGGGTAACGTCCAGCAGCAGTACGTCGGTCTTGTCACCGGACAGCACGGCACCCTGGATGGCAGCACCCATGGCCACGGCTTCGTCCGGGTTGACGTCTTTGCGCGGCTCTTTGCCGAAGAACTCGGCAACGGTCTTCTGAACCAGCGGCATACGGGTCTGACCACCAACCAGGATCACGTCGTCGATCTCGCCAACTGCCAGACCGGAGTCTTTCAGGGCGACACGAACCGGCTCCAGAGAGTCCTTAACCATGTCTTCCACCAGGGATTCCAGCTTGGCGCGGGTCACCTTGATGTTCATGTGCTTCGGACCGGTGGCATCGGCAGTGATGTACGGCAGGTTGACGTCGGTCTGCTGGGCGGAAGAGAGCTCGATCTTGGCTTTCTCGGCGGCATCTTTCAGACGCTGCAGGGCCAGCTGGTCGTTGCGCAGGTCGATGCCCTGCTCGCGCTTGAACTCGTCAACCAGGTAGTTGATGACGCGGTTGTCAAAGTCTTCACCACCCAGGTGGGTGTTACCGTTGGTCGCCAGTACTTCGAAGGTGGTTTCGCCTTCCACTTCGTCGATCTCGATGATGGAGATATCGAAGGTACCGCCCCCTAAGTCATACACGGCGACCTTGCGCTCGCCCTTGACCTTGTTGACGCCGTAGGCGAAAGCCGCGGCAGTCGGTTCGTTGATGATGCGTTTTACATCCAGACCGGCGATGCGACCGGCATCCTTGGTAGCCTGACGCTGGGCGTCGTTGAAGTAGGCCGGAACAGTGATGACGGCTTCGGTGACCGGCTCGCCCAAGTAGTCTTCGGCGGTCTTCTTCATCTTTTTCAGCACTTCGGCAGAGATCTGCGGCGGTGCCATTTTCTTGCCTTTCACCTCGACCCAGGCGTCACCGTTGTCGGCCTTGGCGATGGCGTACGGCATGATTTTCAGGTCACGTTGTACTTCGTCATCTTCGAAACGACGGCCGATCAGACGTTTGATGGCGAACAGCGTGTTCTTCGGGTTGGTGATGGCCTGACGCTTGGCCGGCTGACCAACCAGGATTTCGCCGTCATCGGCATAGGCAATGATGGACGGAGTAGTACGGTCGCCTTCCGCGTTCTCGATCACGCGAGCATGGTCGCCATCCAGAATAGCGACGCAGGAGTTGGTAGTACCCAGGTCAATACCGATGATTTTACCCATTTGACGAATCTCCAAATACTTTGAATAAACTGGCGAGGGGCTCGCCTTAATGCGTTAACGGCTAGGTGGGGCCTGCCAATCTGGCTTTCAAGCTCCCGGCATCAAATTTTTTGTGCCGCCGTGGCCTTGCATCCTATATGGGGTCGCAAGTGGCCACTTCAAGCCCCGCCCTGCAAAAACCCCACCTTTTGTCATGGCCGGGCCATGACGCACCGCAGGGATACACAACAAAAAGCCCGCCAAGCGGCGGGCCTGGGCATCAAGCGCCGACTCAGTCGACGGCCTTGGATACCATGACCATGGCCGGACGGATCACCCGACCGTTCAGCTCGTAGCCTTTCTGCATCACGGCGATGACGGTGTTCGGCGCCACGTCGGCACTCGGCACCATGCTCATCGCCTGATGGGCGTTGGGGTCAAACGGCTGGTTGGTCGGATCCAGCGCCGCCAGACCGAACTTGGCCACGCCGCTCTGCATGGATTTCAGGGTCAGCTCGACCCCTTCGATCATCGGCTTGAGGGCGTCGTTTTCCTTGTCGGCCAGCTCGATGGCGCGCTCCATGTTGTCCAGCACCGGCAAGAGCTCGGCGGCGAACTTCTCCAGCGCGAACTTGTGCGCCTTCTCCACGTCCTGCGCCGCGCGACGACGCAGGTTCTCCATCTCGGCGACGGCACGAATGGCGCGCTCGCGCTCTTCGGCAGAGGCTTGCTGGGCAGCTTCCAGCTGCGCCTCCAGCTCGGCAATGCGGGCCTGCTCGGCTGTCACTTCACTGTCTACATCGGTCGGCTCGACTGGCTGGGCTTCCACTTGCTCCATCGCTTCAACCTTTTGTTCTTCGTGGTTCATGACATCTCCAATTGCGGGTTACTTATGAGGGTCCGTTCTCCGGTTGCGCGACCGGACGGCAACGGGCCGACTATGTTGGCGCTATTATGGGGATGGATCCCTGGCTTTCAAGGGGGAAAAGGGCGCCATTATCGCCAAGGAGGTGACGCGACAGGCAATTTACGGCCTTTTCCCGCCCCATGGCGCAAGCGGACACGCCGGCAGCAGACAAATCCCCCCCAAAGCGCGGTATACTCCCCCCAATACTCATCCCAGACCCGACAGACCATGGATTCTCCGTTCAAAACCATCGCCCTGATTGGCAAGCCCCACCACGAAGGGGCCAACCAGACCCTGACCGGCCTGCATCAATACCTGACCACCCGCGGTTTTCGGGTGCTGGTAGAGAGCCGGGTGGCCCACGCCCTCGGCATCATGGACGAGAACGTGATGGACCTGGTGCAACTGGGCCAGCAGGCGGATCTCGCCATCGTGGTCGGTGGTGACGGCAACATGCTGGGGGCGGCGCGGGTACTGTCGCGCTTCGACGTGGCGGTGATCGGGGTGAACCGGGGCAACCTCGGCTTTCTCACCGATCTCTCGCCGCAGGATTACCTGCTGCCACTGGAGCAGGTGTTGTGCGGCCACTACAAGAGCGAGCATCGCTTCCTGCTGGAGGCGGCGGTCTATCGCCACGGCGAGCGCAAGTCCAACAACCTGGCGGTCAACGAGGCGGTGCTGCACCCGGGCAAGATTGCCCACATGATCGAGTTCGAGGTCTACATCGACGGTAGCTTCATGTACAGCCAGCGCTCGGACGGCATCATAGTGGCCACCCCCACCGGCTCCACCGCCTACTCCCTGTCGGCGGGCGGCGCCATCCTCACCCCCAAGCTCAACGCCATCACGCTGGTGCCCATGTTCCCGCACACCCTGAGCAGCCGCCCCATCGTGCTGGACGCCGACAGCGAGGTGCGGCTGCTGGTCTCACCGGACAATCAGGACGACGCCATGCAGGTGAGCTGCGACGGTCAGGTGACCCTGGCGGTCCACCCGGGGGACGAGATCCTCATCAAGAAGAGCAGCCACAAGCTGCATCTGGTGCATCCGCTGGATTACAGCTACTTCCACGTGCTGCGCAACAAGCTCGGCTGGGGCAGCAAGCTGTTCTGATCCCCAGCCCTGCACTCCCTGTCCTCACAATACGGCCCCTGACGCGGGCCGTTTTGCATTCAGTCCCGCGGCGACATCTTTACTGTATGGAAAACCAGTATATACTGGATGCATACACAGTAATGTTGGCCCATACAGGATGAGACCATGCTGACCCAGCTGACCGTCAACAACTTCGCCATCGTCAAGTTTCTCGAACTCGATCTGCAACCGGGCATGACCTGCATCACGGGTGAGACCGGGGCGGGTAAATCCATCGCCATCGACGCCCTGGGCCTGTGCCTGGGGGAGCGTGCCGAAGCCGGCATGGTGCGACCGGACAGTGACAAGAGCGAGGTCAGCGCCCGCTTCCTGCTGGACGGCAACCCGACCGCCCGCGCCTGGCTGGCCACCAACGAGCTTGAAAACGAAGGGGAATGCATAGTGCGGCGGGTTATCTCCGCCGAGGGGCGCTCGCGCAGCTACATCAACGGCGTGCCCGTGCCCCTCACCCAGCTCAAGAACCTGGGCCAGCTGCTGGTCAACGTCCATGGCCAGCATGCCCACCAGATGCTGCTCAAGCCCGATTACCAGCTCGCCCTGCTCGATGGCTACGCCGGCCACCATCTGCTGCTCGATGAGGTGCGCCGCCACTACCAGCAGTGGCGCCAGTTGCAGAACGAGCTCAACCGGCTCAAGGCCGAGCAGCAGCAACGGGAGGCCCGCCGCCAGCTCATCGAATACCAGGTACAGGAGCTGGATGAATTTGCGCTGCAACCGGGGGAGTTTGAAGAGATTGAAGAGGAGCATCAGCGCCTGGCCAACGGCACCGAGCTGATGCAGGAGTGCGGCGCCTGTCTGGATCTGCTCTATGACAACGAGGAGACCACCATCGCCGGTCTGCTGCAGACTGTCGTCGATCGGGCCGAGGGGCTGGTCGCCATGGACAGCCGGCTGGGCGACGTGCTCGGCATGCTCAACGAGGCCCTGATAGGAGTGCAGGAGAGCCACAGCGAGCTGCGCAGCTACCTGGACCGGCTGGAGCTGGATCCAGAGCGCTTCAACGAGCTGGAGAGCCGCCTCTCCAAAGCCATCAACCTGGCCCGCAAGCACCACGTCAAACCGGCGGAGCTGGCCCTGCACCATCAGGAGCTGGCCGCCGATCTGGCGCGCCTCAACTCAGACGAAGAGCGGCTGGAGGGGATGGAAGACGAGCTGGCCGAGGCCCGCCTGGCCTTCGTGCAGGCCGCCGAGGCCCTGAGCCAGAGTCGCCAGCGCTATGCCGAGGAGCTCGGCGCCAAGGTGAGTGCCAGCATGCACGAGCTGGCGATGCCGGACGGCCGCTTCGCCATCGAGGTGCGCCCCGATGCTCAGAGCAGCCTATCACCGCTCGGCATCGACCGGGTGGAGTTCATGGTCACCACCAACCCAGGCCAGCCCATCCAGCCGCTCGGCAAGGTGGCCTCCGGCGGCGAACTGTCGCGTATCAGCCTCGCCATCGTGGTGATCAGCGCCCGCAAGATCTCGACGCCGACCCTCATCTTCGATGAAGTGGACGTGGGGATCAGTGGCCCCACAGCCGCCGTGGTAGGACGCCTGCTGCGCCAGCTGGGTGAATCGACCCAGGTGATGGTGGTCACCCACCTGCCCCAGGTCGCAGGCAAGGGGCACCAGCACATGGTGGTGAGCAAGCACACCGACGGCAAGACCACCGAGACCCAGATGCAGGCGCTGGATCAAAGTGCCCGTCTCAACGAGCTGGCCCGTCTGCTGGGGGGCGATCAGATCACCGACAACACCCTGGCCAACGCCCGCGAACTGCTGGCCTGCTGAGGCAAAGGTCAGCCAGCTGCACGCGGGGCCCACTCATCAGGTTCCCCGCGTAACCCCGCCAGCTGGCAACGGCGGTTTGCGGCGCCGCGGCGGGTGCATCATCACCGCGCCGCCGTTGCCATATCCTGGAGAGATCACTCCCTGGCGGTTTGAATGGTCACAGCCTGCCTGACCGGATCAAAGCCTCATAGCCTCTCGCTCATATCGAGACACGGCCTAATCTCCTTGCTTGCCCATCCCCCTGTCCACCTCTTGCAGCGTGAACCTTGCGGCCATGGGCGATCCCCCGGCGCTTGCCACACAGCTATCTCCTTCCGCTTGTTTCCCTGTCCGAGTTTGCCTCCCTGCCCTAATCTGCTGCCCAGGTCTGCCTCCCTACCCAGCCCCAAGACGATTCAGCAGCAAGTGTGCCCACCCCTTTTACAACAGGGTCTCGCCCGCCGCAGAGCGGCCTGCGCCGGTTGCCATGAGCGGGGACGGCGCATAGAGTGAATCCAGAGCAGGGCAACCCCCTGTTTTCCCGTTTGCCCCGCATACTTGATCTTGCCTCAGGTACGTCATCAACCGCAGGAATGGCACCATGCTCCACGTGTTTGGTCACAAGAATCCCGATAGCGACAGCATCTGTACCGCCCTGGTGGCTGCCGACTGGCTCAATCGCCAGGGCCGCCCTGCCCAGGCCTATGCCCTCGGCGAGCCCATCGCTGAAACCCGCTTCATTCTGGAAACCGCCGGCGTCGCCGCCCCGCCCCTGCTGCAGGGCAGCGTGGCCAACAAAGAGGTGTTCCTGGTGGATTTCAGCGAGCTGGAGCAGGGGCCGGATGGACTGGCAGAGGCCGACGTGCAGGGCCTCATCGACCACCACCGCATCGGCACTCTCATTACCCGTGGGCCGCTCGATGCCTGGATCCGGGCCGTGGGTTGCAGCGCCACCGTGCTGCTGGAGCTGATGGGTTACCATACCCTCTCCCGCGCCCAGGCTCGCCTGCTGCTCGGGGCCATCATCAGCGATACCTTCAGCCTCACCTCGCCCACCACCACGGCGCGCGATCGCGCCGCCGTCCATGCCCTGCTGCCGCAGGCGGATCTGGCGCTGGAGCCATTTGCCCAGACCCTGCTGGAGCGCCGCACCCAGCTCGGTGACGCCCCCATGGCCGAGCTGCTCGCCGCCGACGAGAAGGCGTACCGGATCGCCGGTTACCAGCTCTATGTCAGCCAGATCTGCGTGATGGATCCGGGTCAGCTGCACAGCCGGCAGGCGGAGCTGGAACAAGCCATGCAGCTGCGGCTGGCAGAGGATGGGCTGGATGCCTATGTCCTGATGCTGACCGACCTGGCTCAGGGGGGCAGCCAGCTCCATTTCGCCAGCAACGGCATCCTGCCCGCCCACCCCATCCAACTGATTGGCGCCGTCAGTCGCAAGAAAGAGGGGCTGCCCTGGCTGACGAGCTATCTGGCGGGCAAGCCACTCTGACCCGGCGAGTCCCACTTCACGCCGGACTCGCCGTTTTGCTCACCCGTCCCGCCCTCTCTCTTGTGATCTTGCCATCTGCCAGCCAACCCCCTCCGGCATGGTTCCAGAGAGGGGCCAATCCCTGCTTTGCTCACACTTTTGACGGCTCGCACGTCATTTGCCCGTCCAGCCCCGCTTTTCCTTCATTTTCCATTCAACTCAGTCTGTTATGATGATGTAAACGAACATGCCCTGGCGCTGCATCAGCGACACCCGCTGACACCGGCAGCCACAGGGACAGGTTCGTGCTATGCGACACAGAGCGGGTACACAGTGATCTGGGACAGGCCATTTGTCCCGGGTGACCCGCACCATGCCAAGGGAGAACTGCTTATGACCTCAACCAATATCGTGCTGTTGCTGGAAGGCAAGGATTACGAGCAGGAGACGCTGGCCAAAGCGAGTCAATTGGCACAAGGAATGGGGGGCGAGCTCACCTTGCTGCACCTGACCCACAGCAGCAAGATGCGCCGCAACAGCCTCTCGCTGTCGGAAGAGGAGCGCAGCGCCCAGGGTACGCTGGACGCCAAGGCCATCATCAGCGAGCTCATCACCACCCTGCAACACCCGGTGGATTACCAGTGCCTGGTGGTCGATGACGTGGTGCCCGACCTGAAACGCTGGCTGGCCACTCACCCGATGGATCTGCTGCTGGTCGGCAGCCGTCACCACTGGATGGAGGGATCCCTGGCCCGCCTGCTCATCTACAAGCTGCCGCTCGACATCCAGATCTGCCACGAGCCCTACGCCGAACAACTCAAGGCCGTCGGCTGACGACCGGCCCCCGCCGACTCAGGCCGGGTGCCAGAATGACCGCCCGCAGCGGGCTTTTTCGCCCGCTGCCCCCCGCCCCGTCTGCTCGCCAGGAAGCCCGGCCAGGGCACGCTAGTGACAAGACTATCTACATGTTTTCTTACATATTCATCACTGTTTTTTGAGCCTCGTTTGCTGCAGGATGTTGCCCTTGCACGCCTTCGTTCGCTTCTTTCAGGTGAAAAATGAACATCACTCCCAAGCAGAGAAAAATTGCCCTGCTCGCCCTCGTGCCCGTGCTCGCCATCGGCTGGTTGGCCTGGCCGAGCAAGGCACCCGAGCCGGTACTGACCGCCGAGGTGACCCGCCAGGACGTGGAGCAGACCGTACTGGCCAGCGGTGTGTTGCAGGCCATCGAGCAGGTAGACGTCGGTGCCCAAGTCTCGGGCCAGGTCACCTATCTGGCGGTAGAGGCAGGTCAGAAGGTCAAGCAGGGAGACCTGCTGGCCGAGATCGATCCGCTGATCGCCCAGAACAACCTCAAGACCGCCGAGGCGGATCTCGCCAGCCGCCGCGCCCAGCTCAAGATCAAGCAGGCCCAGCTCAAGCAGAACGAGCTGAGCTGGCGTCGCCAGCAGCAGATGTTCAGGCAGGAGGCGAGCTCGCGCGCCGATCTGGAGAGCGCCGAAGCCCAGCTGGCCGTGACCAGAGCCGAGCTGCAAGGCGCGCTGGCTGAGGTCGACAATGCCCAGATCAAGGTGGAGCGAGCCAAGACGGAGCTCGGCTACAACCGCATTCAGGCGCCCATGGATGGCACCGTCGTCAGCATAGTGACCCGCCAGGGGCAGACCCTGGCCGCCAGCCAGACGGTACCGACCCTGCTCAAGCTCGCCAACCTGGAGACCATGACGGTCAAGGCGCAGATCTCCGAAGCGGACGTCACCCGGGTCAAGGCCGGCATGCCGGTCTACTTCACCCTGATGGGGGATCCGGACACCCGCTACCACGGCACCCTGCGCACCGTCGAGCTGGCCCCCACCAACATCAATGAGCAGGCCACCAGCACCACGGCCACCAACAACGCCGCCGTCTACTACTACGCCCTGTTCGACGTGCCCAACCCGGATCACACCCTGCGGGTCGCCATGACCACCCAGGTCACCATAGTGCTCGGCGAGCGCAAGCAGGTGCTGACCATTCCGCAGACCGCCCTTGGCAAGAAGCTCGGGGAGAACGAGTACGAGGTCACCCTGCTCAAGGAGGATGACCAGAAGGAGACTCGCCGCATCAAGACCGGCATGAAGGATGACATCAAGGTGGAGGTGGTCAGCGGCCTGAGCGAACAGGAGAAGGTCACCCTGAACCAGGGTTCGCCGGTCAGCGGCAATGACGTGGAGATCATGCTGTGAGCGAGCCTCTGATCCAGCTCAAGGGGATCGAGCGGCGCTACCAGAGCGGAGAGCAGGAAGTGACCGTGCTCCATCCCCTCGATCTCGCCATCGAGGCGGGGGAGATGATCGCCATCGTCGGTGCCTCCGGCTCCGGCAAGTCGACCCTGATGAACCTGCTCGGCTGCCTCGATCGGCCGAGCAGCGGCCAGTACCTGTTCCGCGGCCAGGACACCGCCACCCTGGACGCCCTCTCCCTCGCCAGACTGCGCTGTCACCACTTCGGCTTCATCTTTCAGCGCTACCACCTCTTGCCGCACCTCAATGCCGCCGCCAACGTGGAGATCCCGGCCGTCTACGCCGGCACACCACGGGCCGAGCGCCAGGCCCGCTCCCAGGCACTGCTGGCGCGACTGGGGCTCAGCGAGCGCAGCCATCACACCCCGAGCCAGCTCTCCGGCGGCCAGCAGCAGCGGGTCAGTATCGCCCGGGCGCTGGCCAACGGCGGCGAGGTGATCCTGGCGGACGAACCCACCGGGGCCCTCGACAGCCAGAGCGGCAAGGAGGTGATGGCCATCCTCAGGGAGCTGCACGCCCAGGGCCACACCATCATCCTGGTGACCCACGACATGGAGGTGGCCAGCCACGCCGACCGGATCATCACTCTCAAGGATGGCCGGGTGCAGGAGGACAGCGGCCGCAAACCGGCCGCCGCCCCCGTGACCCCGACCGCCACCCCCGCCGGCAAGGAAGGGGCTGGCCACGACTGGGATCGTTACCGGGAAGCGGCACGCATGGCGCTGCACGCCATGCTGGCCCATCGCATGCGCACCTTCCTCACCATGCTCGGCATCATCATCGGCATCGCCGCCGTGGTGAGCGTGGTGGCGCTCGGCCAGGGGGCCCGTGCCAAGGTGATCGACCAGATCAACGCCATGGGCACCAATACCATCGACATCTTCCCCGGCAAGGATTGGGGGGACGAGAAGGCCGCCAGCATCCAGACCCTCAACAAGCGGGATCTCGACGCCCTGCTCGGCCAACCCTACCTGGAAGGGGCCAGCCCCCAGATCGCCGCCTCCGGCCAGCTGCGCTATCGCAACAAGACCAACAGCGGCAGCATAGTCGGGGTCGGCAGCGACTTCTTCCGGGTCAAGGGGATGAAACTCACCAACGGCCGGCTGTTTGACGAGCGCGACATCCAGAATCGGACCGCGGTGGCGGTGGTGGACGGCAAGACCATAGAGAGCCTGCTCGGCAAACAGGATCCCGTCGGTCAGGTGGTGCTGGTCGGCACCCTGCCGGTGCGCATCGTCGGCGTGGTGGAAGAGGAGACCGGGTTTGGCCGCAGCGGCCAGTCGGTGAACGTCTGGCTGCCCTACAGCGCCGTGATGAGCCGCCTCATCTCCCAGAACCACTTCAGCCAGCTCACCATCCGGGTCAAGGACGGGGTGCAACCGGCGCTGGCCGAACAGGCCGCCATCGAGCTGCTGACCCAGCGCCACGGGGTGAAGGACTTCTTCACCTTCAGCAGCGACAGCATCATCAAGTCGGTGGAGAAGACCACCGCCACCATGACCCTGCTGGTCTCCGCCATCGCGGTGATCTCCCTCATCGTCGGCGGCGTCGGGGTGATGAACATCATGCTGGTATCGGTGGTGGAGCGCACCCGCGAGATCGGCATCCGCATCGCGGTCGGTGCCCGCCAGTCGGACATACTGCAGCAGTTTCTGATCGAAGCGGTGATGGTGAGCCTGCTGGGGGGCATGCTCGGGGTGGGGGTCTCCCTCTTCATCGGCCTGCTCTTCTCTCTGTTCGTGGAGAGCATCCAGATGCACTTCTCGCTCTTTTCCATCCTGATGGCGTTTGGCTGTTCCTCGCTCATCGGGATCCTGTTTGGCTATCTGCCCGCCCGCAATGCCGCCCGGCTCGATCCGGTCGAGGCGCTGGCGAGGGAATGACGATGTACCACTTATCCAAACTGGGGCTCTGCCTCACCCTGGCGCTCGGCCTCGGCGCCTGCAGTCAGCAGAGCAGCTATCAGCGGCAGGAGCTGGCACTGGCCGACCATTGGCAGCAACCGGAGGACGGTCTCACCCGCCAGCTGGCCGGCCCCTGGTGGCAGGGCTTCCACGATCCCGAGCTCAATCGGCTGATCGAGGCCGTGCTGGCTGCCAACCCGGACATGCAGGTCGCCGGCCTGCGCCTGCGCAGCTCCCTGCTCAGTGCCGATCTGGCCGACACCAACCTGACCCCCTCGCTCGATGCCAGCCTCGGCGGCAATGGCACCAAGAATCTGAAAAGCGGCAAGAGTGAAGGCAGCATGGGCCCCTCCCTGACCCTCGGCTACGAGGTGGATCTGTGGGGCCGGCTCGCCTCGGTGCGGGATCAGGCGAGCTGGGAGGCCGAGGCGTCCGCCCAGGATCTGGCCGCCACTCGCCTGATGCTGATCGGCAAGGCGCTCGAGCAATATTGGCAGCTGGCCTACCTCGGCTCGGCCATTACCCTGGGCCAGCAGCAGCTCGCCAACTATGAGCGCGCCGAGCAGCTGACCCAGGCCAAGTACCGGGCCGGCGCCGTGACCCGGCTCGATCTGGTGCAGGCCAGCCAGCAGAAGGCCGGCAAGCAGGCGGAGCTCAGCTCGCTCCTGATGCAGCAGGAGCAGGCCCGCAATGCCCTGCGCCTGTTGCTCGGTCGCAGCAGCGGTCCGCTGGCGTTCGAGCCCAAGGCGCTGCCGACGGCCGCCATCCCCACCCTGGCGGTCGGCATTCCGGCCGACGTGCTGGCGCGGCGTCCCGACGTGCGTGCCGCCGAGCTGCGCCTGCGCAAGACCCTGGCGAAGGGGGACGAGATCCGCACCGGTCTCTACCCCACATTGAAGCTGACCGGCGGCGCCAACAGCAGCTCGGACACCCTGACCCAGGTGCTGCAAAACCCGGTGGGCACCCTGAGCGCCACGTTGGCGCTGCCCTTCCTCGAGTACAACAAGACCCGGCTCGCCATCGCCGGCGCCGAGCTCGATTACCAGATAGCCGAAGCGGAGTTTCGCAAGCAGCTCTACGGCGCGCTGGTGGAGGTGGAGGATGGTCTGACCGCCCGCCACCACGGCGAGCAACGCCTGAGCTACCTGGCCGAGCAGCTGGACTTTGCCAAAGAGGCGGAGCGGCTGGCGAGAGCCCGCTACCAGGCCGGCGCCACCGGGGTACAACCCTGGCTGGATGAACAGAACCGGCTGTGGGACGCCGAGCTCGCCCTGCTCGGCCAGCAGAAGGAGCAGCTCAACACCATGGCCAGGATCTACAAGGCGCTGGGGGGCAGCGATCGCCCCTGAGCCAGAGCCCCCCCCTCGCCCCATGGCGAGGGGGGGCTATTTTTCTGCACGCCACTGAACTTCCCTTCGCTTTCCCCTCTCTGACTCTGTCACACAAACCAATTGATAATAATTTTCATTTAATGAAGAATGGGCGCCATTATCAGTCAGGAGTATGCCCATGTCCCAGTCCGCCCCGGTCAACCGCCCCCGCCTGCTCACGGTCAAGCACATTCAGGATGTGAGCCCGCACCTGCGCCGGATCTGCCTGACCAGCCCGGAGCTCGCTGACTACCCCTTCACCTGTGGCGGCGCCCATATCAAGATCATGCTGCCCCAGCCGGGTCAGGCCCATGCCGTGCTGCCCACCCCCACCCCGCAGGGGCCGCGCTGGGAAGACCCGAGCCAGCGTCCCATCATGCGCACCTTCACCATTCGCGCGTTTCGCCGCGAGGCGCTGGAGCTGGATATCGACTTCGCCCTGCACGATGATGGCGGCCCCGCCAGCCGTTTCGCCAGCCAGGCCAAGCCGGGCGATCTGCTGGCCATCTCGGGCCCGGGTGGCCCGGATCCCATGCTGCAACCGGCCAGTTACTACTACATGGTGGGGGATCTCACCGCCCTGCCCGCCATCAGCGCCATGATTGAGGTGATGCCTGCCGATGCCCGCGGCCACATCGCCCTGCTGGTGCCCTATCAGGAAGATGTGCAGGATCTGTCGCTGCCCGCCGGGGTAAGCCTGCGCTGGTTTGTCGGCACCCCCGAGCAGACGGCGCCGCTGGTGAAGTACTTCACCGCCCTGCCGCTGGAGGAGCAACAGAGCTACTTCTGGTTTGGCGGGGAAGAGGGCTTGGTGGTCCCCATGCGCCGCCACGTACGGCGCACGCTCGAGGTGGATCGCACCCGGGTCTACGCCGTGCCCTACTGGCGCTACGGCAAGGATGAAGAGGCCTATCACCATGCCCGTCACGACGTGATGGACAGCTGAATCAGCTGATTTTGTCCTGAAATATCAAGCCCATGGCCTGCTGGTCATGGGCTTGATTGCCATTGGAGCGGCCTTGCCCGCCGGCGCTCTCCCCCCATTCTGGTGTGCCACTCGGTTGTGCTTGCATTTGCGGCCGACAACAAGATAATGATAATCACTCTCAACAATAACAGGTGATGACGCCCCATTGCAGCTCCCGTCCGGGTTCCGGTGTGGAGTGCACGTCACTCACTCCTATGCACAGCAAGGTAATCCAGATGGCAGTTTTAAACTCGGTAATGCGCGCCTTCGCGGTGGAGGCACTCCCCACTCCTGCCGACCTGTTGGCACTTCATCCCTGTCCCGCCGAGCTGGCGACCCGGATCGACCAGCACCGCCAGCAGGCTCGCCGGATCCTGGCAGGAGAGGACGATCGCCTGCTGGTGGTGATTGGCCCCTGCTCCATCCACGATCCCCTCGCCGCCCTCGACTATGCCAGACGGCTGGCCTCGCTGGCCCACGCCTATCAGGATCGGCTGCAGATAGTGATGCGCACCTATTTCGAGAAGCCCCGCACCACGGTGGGCTGGAAGGGGCTGGTGTTCGATCCCCATCTGGATGGCAGCAACGACATCAACCACGGCATGCGGCTCGCGCGCCAGCTGCTGCTCGACATCAACCAGCTGGGGCTGGCCACCGCCACCGAGTTTCTCGATACCACCAGCTTCCTCTACCTGGCCGATCTCATCAGCTGGGGGGCGATCGGTGCCCGCACCACCGAGTCGCAAGTTCACCGGCAGCTGGCCTCGGCCCTGCCCTGCCCCGTCGGCTTCAAGAACGGGACGGACGGCAACATCCGGGTGGCCATCGATGCCATTCAGGCGAGCGAAGCCTCCCACCTGTTTACCGCCCCCGGCAGCCAGGGCGGCATGGTGGTGATCAAGAGTGAAGGCAACCCGGCCGGCCATATCATTTTGCGCGGCGGCACCCGCCCCAATTACCACCAGAGCGACGTGGAAGAGGCGGCCGAGCGGCTGGCACGGCAGGGGCTCCCCCCCCGACTGATGGTGGATTGCAGCCATGGCAACAGCCAGAAGCTGCACAAGAACCAGATCCGGGTGGCGGGAGAGCTCTGCCGCCAGCTGGCAGAAGGCAGCGACGCCATCGCCGCCGTCATGGTCGAGAGCTTCCTGCAGGGTGGCAGCCAGAAACCGGCCCCGCTGAGCGAACTGGTCTATGGCCAGTCGGTCACCGATGCCTGCCTGTGCTGGGACGATACCCAGACCCTGCTCGCCATGCTGGCGGATGCCGTCGAGCGGCGCCGCCAATATCCGGGACAGCCCCGGCCGGACCCTGTTCGCTGGCCAGCCCAGCTGGCAAGTTGAATCCATAGGGTGAATAAGGCTCCCGTAACGGGAGCCTTATTATTTCCCCACTCTCCTTTTCCAATCTCCCCGCCATACCACCGATTAAATGCCCAAGGCATCTCTTTCCCATAAAAAGTGCGCAGGTATCCGGCGCCTGCCGCAATAAAACAACCGGGGTAATACGCTGTGGTTCGTCCAATCAGGTCGCTGACAGTGGGCAGACCGATTAATGCCATGGACAACAACCAAAGTGAGGGGCAAGGCGCCCGAAACAGGCGATCTCTTAATGCCGATGGTATCGCCCTGGAATGACCTACCTAATACTTGACGGGCTATATGAGTCCAGCAACAGGAGGAGAAGAAAGCAGCCAGTCACACCATAAAAACGATGTCGGTGATGAAAAAACCAGCCAACTGGAAATTAATCGTTCAATCAGGCGGCAACAAATAGGGGTGACATCATGCGACAAAAACCAGTCGGATAAAACAGCATGGGGAATTGACAGGGGCGGCTTTCAATGAGCACAAATAATAATGCCGCCTCATGGGCGGCATCATTCATGATCGACCGAAGGGATCAGATCAGGAAATCATTCAGATCCTTGCCCAGCGCAACTTGCTCGGCAATGGCCTTGGGCATACGGCCCTGACCGGTCCAGGTCTTCTCCTGGCCATCTTCCTGGTACTTGTACTTGGCAGGACGCGGAGCTCGCTTGCTCTTGGTTGCGCCGGCAGCGGCAGCCGGGGCGGCAGCGCTGTTCAGCAGTTCACGGGGATCGATACCGGCCTGCTGCAGCATTTCGGTGAACTCGTTCAGCTTGCGCTGACGCTCTTCCTGCTCGGCACGCTCCTGTTCAACAGAATCGGCGCGCTCGTTATATACCAGATCGAACTTCTCTTTTGCTTCTTGCAGCTGTTCAAACGGCAATTCACGGATGGCCGCACGCAGGCTGCGAATGTTCAGCAGAACTTTCAGAAACTCGTTCATTACTTCCTCACAGAATTATTTTTGTTTGTCACAGGGATAACACAGCTTGAGAATAGCACGGCTGTTTGAGAACAACATAATGTTTTTATAAGAGCTGTCACTTTCTTAACAAAAAAGTTCTGGCTGAATATTGCGGCCACTTTATTCAGCCATTACTCATTGGCCCGCCTGCAAGATCGTTTACCATGCAATTCCCCCATGTAACGCATGGCAAATAGATCCGGCACAGCTTGTCATATTTTCCGGCAGGTGATGCCAGCTATTTTTACAATTAGCTACGGCTGTTAATTTTTCCGCCACTCACACGAGACTCTAGGTAGACAATTGACACTATATATTGCCGGCGATGGCTGCCGGCAACCTCTCCTGTGTGGATTGGCAAACTGGACATGGCAAACCGGCTTATTCCAGGATCAGCCGCCGCCAGGGGCCGGTGATCTCGCAGTGACCGGTTTCCGCCGTATTCTGCCAACCCAGCCGGTGATAAAACGCCAGCGCCGCCGTGTTGTTGGTGGCCACCTTGAGGGATGCTGGCTTGTTGAAGGGAGCCAGCCCGTGCTGCAGCAGGGCCCGTCCCATGCCCTGGCCATGCCAGTCGGCCGAAACATAGAGGTGGTGCACGAAGCTCTCATCGCCCCAGATGGAGATGAAGCCGCAGGGTGTCCCCCCCTGCTCGGCCACCCAGATCTGCTCGCCCCGGGTCTGCTCGTCAAAATCTTCCAGCCGGAACTGGGCGGGATCGACCCAGTGAAAGGTCTGACGCCGCCCTTTCAAAAACAGCTGCGCCAACTGGGGAATATCCGTCTCTCGCATGGCTCTGATCATCAAACTGTCCCTGTCATATGAGTACCACCCCACTCTCCATGGAACACGGGGGCCCTGTCAAATCGCCGACACAGAATAACGCCGCCGCAATGGCAGGGGTGTGACACACCTCTGTCCATTTCATGAGCCATGGGACTATACTGCCTGAGTCCCGTGTATGGATGTTTTGAGGCTCGCTGATTTATGGATAACAAGCAGATAGAAGGCAATATCTTTGTTCCGGCCCATATCGACGACGTCTGGCGTGCCTGGACAACCGAAAGCGGCCTGCGCAGTTTTCTGGCGCCGGAATGCCTGATGGTGCCGGAACCGAATGGTCCCTTCGAAATCTATTTCAGACCCGATGCCCCGCTGGGCGAGCGTGGCAGCGAAGGTTGCCGGGTGATGGCCGTCATGCCCCACGACCTGCTCAGTTTCAGCTGGAATTTCCCCCCCTCCCTGCCCCATATCCGCCAACAGAAGACCCAGGTCTGCCTGCGCTTCGTGCCGGAAGGTCAGGGCACCCGACTCTACTTCCTGCAGACCGGCTGGGCCAACGACCCGGACTGGGATCAGGGCTACGCCTATTTTCGGGATGAGTGGCTGGAGACCAGCCTGCCCCGCCTGCAGTACCGCTTCACCCATGGCCCCATCGACTGGAACAACCCGCCGGACAAGCAGCAGTTGAAGTCCCTGGCCCAATAAGCGCCCATATAAAGAAGAACACCGCCAGCTGGCGGTGTTTCTTTTTCCTTGAGAGTGAGCCCGGCACGGGCCGGCTCATACCCCCAGCCGATCGCGCAGGGTGTACCAGGCGGCGCCGGCGGCGGTGAAGGGGATGCGGAACAGGCGGCCACCCGGGAAGGGGTAGTGCGGCAGCTTGGCAAACGCATCGAAGCGCTCCGCCTGACCGCTCAACACCTCGGAGAGCAGCTTGCCCGCCAGATGGGTACAGGTGACGCCATGGCCGCTGTAGCCCTGCATGTAATAGATGTTGTGGCCGATGCGGCCAAACTGCGGCAGCCGCGACAGGGTGAGCAGGAAGTTGCCGGTCCAGGTGTACTCCACCTTGACGTCCGCCAGCTGGGGGAAGGTCTTGAGCATCTTGGGGATGATCAGCCGCTCGATGTCCGCCGGATCCCGCGCCCCATAGACCACGCCACCGCCATAGATCAGCCGGTGATCGCCAGAGGTGCGGTAGTAGTCGAGCAGGTAGTTGCAATCTTCCAGACAGTAGTTTTGCGGCAACAGCGAGCGGGCCCGCTCCTCCCCCAGCACCTCGGTGGCGATCACTTGGGTGCCGCAGGGCATGCTCTTGCCGGCGAGCTCGGGCACCAGATTGCCGAGGTAGGCGTTGCCGGCCACCACCACGTAGCGCGCCTTGACCGCCCCCTTGGCGGTCTTGACCAGGGCAGGCTGACCCGGCGTGATGCTGGTGACGGCGGACTGTTCGAAGATCTTGCCCCCCTGCAAGCGGATCGCCTCCGCCTCCCCCAGCGCCAGGTTGAGGGGGTGAATGTGGCCGCCGCTCTTGTCGAGCAGGGCGCCGACGTAGCGATCGCTCGCTACCACCTCGCGCACACCGTCGGCATCGAGCAGCTCCAGCTTGTCGTTGCCCCACTTCTCCCAGCGCGCCTGCTGCGCCTTGAGCTCGTGCAACTGCTTCTCGGTCTCGGCGGCGAACACCCCACCCTCCTGCAGGTCACACTGGATGTTGTAGCGCTTGATCCGCTCGCGGATGATCTGGCCCCCCTCAAACAGCATGGAACCGAGCAGCCTGGCCTGTTCCGGCGGGCAATTCGCTTCTATGGTGTCGATGTCGCGGCTGTAGGAGTTGACGATCTGGCCGCCGTTGCGCCCGCTGGCGCCAAAACCCACCCGGGCCGCCTCCAGTACCACCACCGAATAGCCCTTTTCCACCAGATGCAATGCGCTGGAGAGGCCGGTATAACCCGCCCCGATGACGCAGACGTCACACTCCAGCTGTTCGGTCAGCGTCGGATAGGGCGCGTGTTGGTTGGCACTGGCTGCGTAGTAACTGTTTACATGTTCGGTCATGATCCCTGTTTCCTTACAAGTTCTTTTCCCAAACGAGACGATGTCTCGACACTAGAAGTTGGCCGGGGTGTGGGCGCTGACGATGCGGCAGACCTGCCCCGACGGATTGCTGAAACTGTGGGGCTCGCCCGTGTCGATCACGTAGCTGTCCCCGGCACTGAGCTGATAGGTCTGGCCCGCCACCGTCAGGATCACCGACCCCTCCAGCACGGTACCCACCTCCTCCCCCAGATGGGTGACCTGGCCGCCGGTGTCGGTGCCGGGGGCGTAGGTCTCCAGCATGAAGCCGAGCTGGCGACGGTTGTTGCCGTTGTGCACCAGCTTCATGGAGACCCCCTGGCTGCCCAGCTCGATCAGCTGCTCGGCCCTGATCACCACGCTCGGCGTGCTCGCCACCTCCTCTTCGGCGAAGAAGCGCGACAGCGGCAGCTCGTAGACGCTGAGCAGCTTTTGCAAAGTGGCCACCGACGGGCTCACCTTGTCCTGCTCTATCATGCAGATGGCACCATGGGTCAGCCCGCTCAGCTCGGCCACCCGCCTCTGGGAGAGCCCCAGCCGGCGGCGAGTGGCGGCCAACCGCTCCCCCATGCTCTGCGCCTGGGTACTCTGCGCCAGCGGGTTGTCGGTCATGGACTGCCAGCGCGTCTCGCCCTGTGGTTGCTGCATTCGGCCACCTCCCTGTGTGCCTGGTAGGAGCCATTGGCGGCCCCGGTTAAAATAGCGAGTCAATCCGACCGACCTGTTTGTTATCCTGCACAGTGCACTCCGTTCATTATTTTGCACACCCTGCACCACAGAAACCGGTAAAATCGCTCCAACAGCTCCATTTCTAGCACGCGAGACACAGTTTACTCAAATATATTTAACACTTGAAAAACATTTCAGCTCAATTTATGGTCTTCCTGTGCTTATTATTCTATACGGTGGCGGCACAGGATGAGCCGGCCCCCTGACCCACAATCGAGGCTTGCTATCTATGTCAGCATCACAACCCGCACTCTCCCTGATCAAATCCCTTGCCTATATAGATGGTCGCTGGTGCGAAGCCAGCGGCGGACGCCGATTCGAGGTGCACAACCCGGCCACCGGCCAGGTCATTACCCAGGTGCCCGACATGGACGAGGGCGACACCCGCCGCGCCATCGCCGCCGCCCACGCGGCCCAGCCGGGCTGGGCGGCGCTCACCGCCAAGGAGCGCAGCAACCGACTCTACGCCTGGTTCGAGCTCATCATGGCCAACCAGGAGGAACTGGCCCGCATCATGACCTGCGAGCAGGGCAAGCCGCTGGCCGAGGCCAAGGGGGAAGTAGCCTACGGTGCCAGCTTCATCCAGTGGTTCGCGGAAGAGGGCAAACGCGCCTACGGCCGTACCATTCCTGGCTTCTCCAGCGACCGCCGGCTGGCTACCATCAAGCAGCCGGTGGGGGTAGTCGCCGCCATCACCCCCTGGAACTTCCCCATCGCCATGATCACCCGCAAGGCGGGCCCGGCGCTGGCTGCCGGTTGTACCATCGTCATCAAGCCGGCCGCCGAGACCCCGCTCTGTGCACTGGCACTGGCGGCGCTGGCAGAACAGGCAGGGATCCCGGCCGGGGTCATCAACATCGTCACCAGCCATCAGGCCGCGGCGGTGGGCAACGAGCTGTGCAACAACAAGACGGTGCGCAAGCTCTCCTTCACCGGCTCCACCCGCATCGGCAAGCTGTTGATGCGCCAGTGCGCCGACACCATGAAGAAGCTGTCGCTGGAGCTCGGCGGCAACGCCCCCTTTATCGTGTTTGACGACGCCGATCTCGACGCTGCCATCGCCGGCGCGCTCGCCTCCAAATACCGCAACGCCGGCCAGACCTGCGTCTGCGCCAACCGCATCCTGGTGCAGGCTGGCATCTACGACGCCTTCGCCGAGAAGCTCACCGCCGCCGTCAAGGCCTTCAAGGTAGGCGACGGCATGAGCGAAGGCACCCAGATAGGCCCGCTCATCAACCCGGCCGCCGCCAGCAAGGTGGCCGAGCTGGTCAAACAGGCCACCGCCGCCGGCGCCGAGCTGCTGATGGGGGGCGAAGCCCACCCCGCCGGCCCGCTCTTCTACCAGCCCACCATTCTGGGCAAGGTGGATAAAACCAACCCCATCCTGCAGGAGGAGATCTTCGGCCCGGTGGCGCCCTTGGTGCGCTTTGACACCGAGGCCGAGGCCATCGCTCTGGCCAACGACACCCCTTATGGTCTGGCTGCCTACTTCTATGGCCGCGACATCGCCCGCGTCTGGCGGGTGGCCGAGCAGCTCGAATACGGCATGGTCGGCATCAACGAGGGGATCATCTCGACCGAGCTGGCCCCCTTTGGTGGCATCAAGGAGTCGGGCCTGGGTCGTGAAGGGGCGGCCGAGGGGCTGGAGGAGTACCTCGAGACCAAATACCTCTGCTTTGGCGGCATCCGCTAGGCAGTCACATCTTGCGCCGGCGGCCGGGCCTGCAACAGGGGCCTACCCCCCGCCGGCGCAGCCATATCGCTTAACAAGGACGAAGTGAGTGCTCCCAAGGGGCCTCGCCACATTGAGACAGGGGCCCCCGGCCCCTCAGGGAGGAAAGATGAGTCAGTCAGCATCAAACAAGGCGTGGCAAGCGCGCCGCGAAGCCGCCGTGGTCAACGGCGTCGGCACCCTGCTGCCGGTGTTTATCGACCGGGCACAAAACGCCGAGCTGTGGGATGTGGAGGGCAACCGCTACATCGATTTTGCCTCCGGCATCGCCGTGCTCAACACCGGCCACAACCACCCGAAAGTGGTGGCGGCGGTGCGCGCGCAGCTGGAGAAGTTCAGCCACACCTGCTTCCAGGTCACCCCCTACCCCGGCTATATCGAGCTGGCGGAAAAACTGAATGCCCTGGTGCCCGGCCCTACCCCGAAGCGCACCCTGTTTCTCTCCACCGGCGCCGAGGCGGTAGAGAACGCCATCAAGATCGCCCGCGCCCACACCGGCCGCAGCGGCACCATCGCCTTCAAGGGGGGCTTTCACGGCCGCACCATGATGGGGATGGCGCTCACCGGCAAGGTGGTGCCCTACAAGACCGGTTTCGGCCCCTTCCCGGGGGAGGTCTATCACCTGCCCTTCCCGAGCGACTATCTGGGAGTGAGCGAGGCCGATGCGCTGGCTGCGCTGGATCTCTGCTTCAGCTCGGATATCGAACCGACCCGGGTGGCCGCCATCATCATCGAGCCGGTGCAGGGTGAAGGGGGCTTCTACCCCGCCTCCGCCAGCTTCATGCAGCGCCTGCGCCAGCTGTGCGATCAGCACGGCATCCTGCTCATCTGCGACGAGATCCAGAGCGGTTTCTGTCGCACCGGCAAGACCTTCGCCACCGAATACAGCGGCATCGAGCCGGACATCATGACGCTCGCCAAGAGCCTGGCCGGCGGCTTCCCGCTCTCCGCCGTGGTGGGCAAGGCGGAGGTGATGAACGCCGCCAAGCCGGGTGGCCTGGGCGGCACCTACGCCGGTTCTCCCATCGCCTGCGCCGCCGCCCTGGCGGTGCTGGAGGTGATCGAAGAGGAGCGTCTCAACCAGCAGGCCCAGGCCCAGGGCGAGCAGATCAAGGCACGCCTGCAGCAGCTGGCCGAGCGTTTTGACTGCATCGGCGACATCCGTGGCCCCGGCGCCATGGTGGCCATGGAACTGGTCAGGCAGCGCGATGCAAACCAGCCGGATGCCGAGCTCACCAAGCGACTGGTGGCCGAGGCGGGCAAGCGCGGGCTGGTGCTGCTGGCCTGCGGCGTGCGGGCCAACGTCATCCGCTTCCTGGCGCCGCTGACGGCCTCGCCGGCCATCATCGAGGAGGGGCTGACCCTGCTTGAACAGGCCCTGCAGGCGGCTCACGCCTGATCTGAAACAGAGCATTCGCCCATTAGTGCAAAAAAATGCGTTTTTGCCCCCTTGATATGCTTGTCAAGGGGGCAACACGAATGCACAATGCGCCGCCGCGTAAAAGGACCGACCACTTGCTGAGTCAGGTTCTTTTTTTGCGGCAAACAAATCCACAACGAGGCCGGAACCGACCGGAAAAGATAGCGAGATGGGTTGCCATCTCACGACACCCGCTTCTCTAGTGAGGAACACCATGGGGTATTTCACTGCTTTCCTGCCGGCCCGCGCCGGTCTGCGCCGCCTTGCTGGCGCCCCCTATGCCCAGGTTGATGCCGTCAGCCTGATCCCTTCGGCCCGGATTGAGGGGAAAGCACAATGAATGCCCAACCCGTCGGCCTGAAAAAAAGCCTGAAGCTGTGGCACGTCGTCATCATGGGGCTGGCCTACCTGACCCCCATGGCGGTCTTTGACACCTTCGGCATCGTCACCGAAATCACCGAAGGCCATGTGCCGACCGCCTACCTGTTTGCCCTCATCGGCATGCTGTTCACCGCCATGAGTTACGGCCACCTGGTACGCAAGTTTCCCTCGGCGGGCTCCGCCTACACCTATGCCCAGAAGGTGTTCCACCCTTACGTGGGCTTCATGGTGGGCTGGGTCTCCCTGCTCGACTACATGTTCATGCCGATGATCAACATGCTGCTGGCCAAGATCTATATGGAGGCCCTGTTCCCGAGCGTGGAACCCTGGACCTACATCCTGGGGCTGGCCGCCGTCATGACCTTCCTGAACCTGCGCGGCATCAAGCTGGTGGCCAACTTCAACAGCCTGATCGTCATCATGCAGTTCAGCATCATCGCCGTCTTCATCGGCCTCATCGCCTGGGGTGTCTACCATGGCGAGGGGCTCGGCACGGTGGCGAGCAGCCGTCCCTTCTTCTCCGATCAGATGGCGGTAGCCCCCCTGCTCACCGGCGCCTCCATCCTCTGTCTGTCGTTCCTCGGCTTTGACGCCATCACCACCCTGTCGGAAGAGACGCCGAACGCGGATCGGGTGATCCCCCGCGCCATCGTGCTGACGGCGCTGATCGGCGGTGTGCTGTTCATCTCCGTCTCCTACTTCCTGCAGCTGTTCTTCCCGGACATCTCCCGCTTCCAGCAGCCGGATGCGGTACTGCCGGAGATCGCCCTCTATGTGGGCGGCAAGCTGTTCCAGGCAGTGGTGCTGGTGTGCACCACGGTGGCGGTGCTGGCCTCGGGGCTCGCCTCCCACGCCGGCGTGTCGCGCCTGCTCTACGTGATGGGACGGGATCGCGCCCTGCCGAGCCGCTTCTTCGCCTATATCCACCCGACCTGGCAGACCCCGGCGCTGAACGTGCTGCTGGTGGGGATCCTGGCCCTCTCGGCGGTGTCGTTCGATCTGGAAATGGCGCTGGCACTGATCAACTTCGGCGCCCTGGTGGCCTTCACCTTCGTCAATCTGGCGGTGATTGCCCACTTCTACGTCAAGCTCGGTCACAACAAGACGCTGCGGGATCACCTGATCTTCCTGCTGCTGCCCCTGTGCGGCGCCGCCTGCATCGGCGTGCTCTGGCTCAACCTGGAGCCGGCCTCCTTCGAGCTGGGGCTGATCTGGGCCGCCCTCGGCGCCCTCTATCTGCTGCTGCGCCTGACGGTATTCCGGGTCCAGCTGCGCCGGCCCGAAACCGACGCCTCCTGAGCCCCCTTCTCATGACTACTGCGCCCGCCTTTCGCGGGCGTTTTTTTACCCCTGTTCATCCGCCGTGACAGTGCCCTTCGCACCAGAGCGGCTCCGCTCGCGCCCCTGTCAGCACAGGCTGCCAGCCGGGGGCTCAATCCCGACCTGACCCAGGTCAACAAAATCCCCTGACGGGGGCATTTTTGCTTGTGTCCTCCCCCCCCTGAGGGCACAATACGCCGCCCCTGAGAGCCGATGTTTTTTGCAACATCGGTTCTTCGTTTTTAAGGGGTAAACCACATTCACCAAGAGGCCGGACTTTGTACCGGAATTGATACCGAGATTGCCAGGCAATCTCCCGACGTTGTGAGGAAATACATGGGGCATTTCATTGCTTTCCTGCCGGTCCCCGCCGGCGTGCGCCACTTGTCTGTGCCACAGACCGGCGCCCCCTGTGTCCAGCGACGCGCTGCGTCCCTGATCCCGTCCCCCTTCGCCGACCTGGCGATCACAGAGGAGAAAGCGTGATGGCCGGTGCCAAGCTGCTCAAGACGCTCACCCTCTTCCAGGTAGTGGTGATGGGTCTGGCTTACCTCACACCCATGGCGGTATTCGATACCTTCGCCATCGTCGGTGACATTACCGAAGGCCGCGTTGCCACCGCCTATCTGCTGGCGCTCGGCGGCATTCTGCTGACCGCCATCAGCTACGGCCACCTGGTGCGCAAATTCCCCTCCGCGGGCTCTGCCTATACCTACGCCCAGAAGGTGTTCAACCCCTACATCGGCTTCATGGTCGGCTGGTCCTCCCTGCTCGACTATATGTTCATGCCGATGATCAACATCCTGCTGGCCAAGATCTACCTGACCGCCATGTTCCCCGGCGTCGAGCCCTGGATCTTCATCTTCGGTCTGGTGACCGTGATGACCTTCCTCAACCTGCGCGGCATCAATCTGGTGGCCAACTTCAATGGCGTCATCGTCTTCATCCAGCTGGCCATCATCACCGTCTTCCTCGGCCTGATGGGCTGGGGCATCTATCAGGGTGAAGGGGCCGCGACCCTGCTGAGCAGCCGTCCGTTCCACTTCGAGTCGGCCGGCATGGTGCCGCTGTTCACCGGCGCCACCATCCTCTGCTTCTCGTTCCTGGGCTTCGACGGCTTGAGCTCGCTCTCCGAAGAGACCCCGAACGCCGGCAAGGTGATCCCGCGCGCCATCGTGCTGACTGCGCTGATCGGCGGCATCATCTTCGTGACCGTCTCCTACTTCCTGCAGCTCTACTTCCCGGATCTGGCCCGCTTCAAGGAGCCGGACGCCGTGCTGCCGGAGATTGCCCTCTACGTCGGCGGCACCCTGTTCCAGAGCGTGGTGCTGGTGTGCACCACGGTAGCCGTGCTGGCCTCCGGCATGGCCGCCCACGCCGGCGTGTCGCGCATCCTCTACGTGATGGGGCGCGATCGGATGATCCCGGAGCGGGTATTCGGCTACATCCACCCCAAATACCGCACCCCGGCCATCAACGTGCTGATGGTGGGTGCCCTGGCCCTCTCCGCGGTGTCGTTCGATCTGGACATGGCGCTGGCGCTGGTGAACTTCGGTGCCCTGGTGGCCTTCACCTTCGTCAACCTGTCGGTCATCGGTCAGTTCTGGGTGCGCGAGAAGCGCAACAAGAGCCTCAAGGAGCACCTGCTGTTCCTGCTGCTGCCGCTGCTGGGCGCCGCCACCATAGGCGCGCTCTGGATCAACCTGGAGCAGAGCTCGCTGGAGCTGGGCCTGATCTGGGCCGGCCTTGGCGTCACCTACCTGTTCCTGCGCCTCGCGGTGTTCCGCATCCCCTTCCGTCAGTACGAAGAGGCGGCCGACTCGCAGTAAGCGGCCAGCACCAACCAAGCAGAAGGGGAGCCATGGCTCCCCTTCTTCGTGCACCTCATCTGATCACCGCCCTCGCGGCGGCCGGGCTCAACCCTGGTTGATCACCGCAGTGGCAGCCGCCTTGAGCGGATCTTTGGCCACCGCCTTCACATCCTGCTGGGTCTGCTTGAGCTGCTGGCCGGCCTGATCGACCTTCTGCTGGGTCCCCTGCAGCTGGCTCTTGCCCTCCTTGATGCCGGCGGTTTTCTGGTCCAGCACGTCCGTGGTGTGCTTCTTCACCTCGGCCCCGGCCTTCTCTTTCTGCTGGCGCACCAGCTTGTCGGTATCACAGCGGCCCTTGACCCCCAGGGTCGCATTGAGCGCCTCGTTCTTCATTGCCTTGTCGAGGTTGCACTCGGATTTCAACACGCTCGCCTGGGCACCGACAGACAGCAGACCCAGGGACAGACACAACACCCATGCACGCATAACAACACCACGCTGGTTGAGATAAGGAAGGCCGCAGCATAACGCCCTGTGCCCCGGCTGCAAGCCGCCAGACACATTCGCAGCCAAACGGGGCGAGATCCCGGCCCAATCCGACACCTTCTGTCCCATCTTCCCCACCCGGCCATGTCATCAAATCATCACAAAAGTGTCACTTTGTCATATTTCTGTCATGGAGCCCTGCTGTAATGCGCCCGTCCATTTTCAAGCAGACTGTCCCAAGAGGCTTCATGCACAGCACCCCATCTTTTGCACAACAGCAGACCCGTCGTACTGGCCCACTGTTCAACTGGCTCGCTGTGATCACCCTGATCTACCTGATCCTGGTTGCCGTCGGCGCCGTCTCCCACGGCTTCAAAGGCTTCTCCGGCGGCGCCGAGGGCGCGGCCCAGATCTTCGCCTTCGCCAACAACCCCTTCGTCGCCCTGCTGCTCGGCATCCTGGCCACCGCCCTGGTGCAATCCTCCAGCACGGTCACCTCGGTGATCGTCGGTCTGGTGGCCGGCGGCCTGCCCATCGGCATGGCCATCCCCATGGTGATGGGCGCCAACCTCGGCACCACCATCACCAACACCATCGTCTCCCTCGGCCATATCCGGGATCGGGGCGAGTTTCGCCGCGCCTTTGCCGCCGCCACCGTGCACGACTTCTTCAACCTGCTGGCGGTGTTCATCTTCCTGCCGCTGGAGCTGATGTTCGGTCTGCTGCAAAAGAGTGCCGAGGCGCTGGCCACCCTGCTGGTCGGCTCCGCCGACATGTCGATGAAGGGGATGGATTTCATGAAGCCCCTCATCTCCCCGGCCCTCAACTTCATCGACGACCTGGTGGCCTTCCTGCCGGGCAAAGGGCCGGCCATCGCCACCATCGTCATCGGCATCCTGTTGATCCTCGGCTGCGTCACCTGGCTCGGCAAGGTGCTGCAACGGGTGCTGGTCGGCCGTGCCAAAGAGGTGCTACACAAGGCGCTGGGCCGCGGCCCGCTGACCGGCATCGCCTCCGGCACCCTGGTTACCGTGATGGTGCAGTCCTCTTCCACCACCACCAGCCTGATGATCCCGCTGGCCGGCGGCGGCGTGTTCAGCACCCGTCAGCTCTATCCCTTCACCCTGGGCGCCAATATCGGCACCACCATCACCGCCCTGCTGGCCGCCACCGCCATCAGTGGTGCCGGGGCCAAGCTGGCGCTGACCATCGCCCTGGTGCACGTGCTGTTCAACCTGTTCGCCGTGGTGCTCATCTACGGGGTACCCTTCCTGCGCGAGCTGCCGGTCAAGGCGGCCGAGGGGCTGGCCCGGGTCGGCAGCGAGAACAAGCTGCTGGCGCTCGGCTACGTGGCGGGCCTCTTCTTCGCCCTGCCTGCCCTGATGATGGTGGCCGCCAAGTAACGACCACCCTGACGACGAGGGGGAGGCGCCAGTCGCCTCCCCCTGCTCATTTGCCCGTCCGGTCACATCCTGCCCCGCCCCGGCTCGCCCTGACGCCCCGGCTGGGATAAGATGCCGCACTCACTGCCCTCCCGGCATTTCACGACATAGGGATACCCGATGAAACTCGTTCTGATCGCGCTGCTGGTTGCCGGCGTCGCCTACTACTTCTACTCGAGCAGCAACAACAGGAAGCTGGCGGAAGAGAATGTGCGCAAGGGGGCCGAGTTCCTCGCCGCCAACAAGGAAAAACCCCTGGTGACCACCACCGCCTCCGGCCTGCAGTACGAAGTACTGACCCCCGGCAGCGGCACCGTTCACCCCACCGCCACCAGCAAGGTGAAGGTACACTACGAAGGCAAGCTGCTGGACGGCACCGTCTTCGACAGCTCGGT
Organism: Aeromonas sp. 600276; assembly: GCF_049175815.1. Lineage (NCBI taxonomy): Bacteria > Pseudomonadati > Pseudomonadota > Gammaproteobacteria > Aeromonadales > Aeromonadaceae > Aeromonas > Aeromonas sp. 600276. The sequence goes on from NZ_JAAKVU010000010.1 coordinate 95,854, forward strand.
CGCCCGCGGCGAGCCCATCGAGTTCGGCCTCAACCAGGTGATCAAGGGCTGGACCGAAGGGGTACAGCTGATGGTGGAAGGGGAGAAGACCCGCTTCTACATCCCCGCCAACCTCGCCTACGGCGATCGCGCCGCCGGCAAGATCCCGCCGGGATCTGTATTGATCTTCGACGTGGAGCTGCTGGGTATTCAGTAACCCCGTCAACTCCCTCAGGGCCGGCCACTGCGCCGGCCTTGTTATTGGTGCTCTCCCCTCCTTCCCACCCATCACTATCAACCAATAGTGAACAGTGCTTATTTACAGAGCTGGATTGTTAACTTACATTTCGGGGCAGATAATGACCATATCGTCAGCGGCATGTCGCCCTGGCCCACCGTTTTCGGTGCCCTGGCACCGGTACAACGCATATGGAGTCTGTCATGTCTATCGCCCCCGTCTGGTTCATCTCCCATGGCGCCCCGGATCTGGTTCTGCGCGACCAGCCGGCGACCCACTTCCTCAAAAATCTGCGCCTTGGCGATCTGAAGGGGCTGGTGGTCATCTCGGCCCACTGGTTTACCCGCAGCGAGCTGCAGATCAACGTCGAGCCCAATCCAGCCTTGATGTACGACTTCTACGGCTTCCCCGAGCCGCTCTACCACATCCGCTGGCCGGCCAGCAGCCCGCTCTGGTTGCAGGAGGCGGTGAGCGATCAGCTGCTGCTGGCGGGCCTGCCCGCCGAGCCGGTGCGCCGCGAGCTGGATCACGGGGTCTGGTCGCCGCTCTCGCTGATGGACCCCGCCAGCAGCGTCCCGCTGGTGCAGCTCTCCATCCCGGCCAGCTTCACCCCGCGCCAGCTGTGGCAGCTGGGGGAGGCGCTGCAGCAGCTGCGTGCCCAGGGGATCGGCATCCTGGCCTCCGGCGCCATCACCCACAACCTGCGGGCGCTGGGGCCGGAAAACTCGCCGGTGCCGGGCTGGGCCCGCAGTTTCGTCGACTGGCTGGAGCTGACCATGGCCGAGGGTGACAGAGCGGCGCTGGAAGATTACCGCGCCCGCGCGCCGGGGGCGGTGGAATCCCACCCCCACGACGATCACCTGCGCCCGCTGTTCGTGGCGCTTGGCGCCGCCGGCCAGGACAAGCCGGTCAAGCTGCACGACAGCTGGGATGGCGGCAGCCTCTACATGGGCTCCTACCGCTTTGCATAGACGCGGCTGCCGTTCAGGCCAAGGTGACGAGCAGGAGAATCGGATACAAACGCCTGCGATTAATGCTAAGTTATGTTGCAACTCATTTGATACCAATTGGGATCGACGCAGAGCGCCCCCCTTCGCGCTCTGCGTTTTGAATGCGGGATATCAGGGTTTACTTTCAATGCATTAACGCGACTCAATCGTCGTATCGGGTGTGCTCTACGTCATCAGCGAGGCAAGGAGGCTTCAGCTTGCGCAATCACCACCCCTTTTTAGGGTTGAACCGCAGTGCAGGCCTGGTATTGATCATCGGCCTGCTGCTCTCCCTGCTCGGCACCCTCCTCCTCCATTACAGCAATGACAAGCAGGTACAAGCCAGCATCACGGCGGCCACGGAGCACGTCGCAGATACCGTCAAGGCGCGACTAGATCTGTATCAGTACGGTCTCAGAGGGGTACGCGGCGCCATCCTGACCGCCGGCGAACATGCCTTCGACAACGAGGACTTCGTTCGTTACAGCCTGACCAGGGATGTGGACCGTGAATTCCCCGGTGCCCGGGGTTTTGGCTTCATCAGGCGAGTGAAGGATGCCGAGCTGGACAACTTCATCCTGCGCGCCCAACGAGATGGGCGGCCAGGGTTCACCCTTCAGCTGCTCTCGCCCTATCGGGGTGAACATTTCATCATCCAGTTTATCGAGCCGCTATCACGCAACAAGGCGGCCATCGGGCTGGACATCGCCTCGGAGCCCTCGCGCCGTGAGGCGGCCCTCGCCGCTATCCGCAGCGGCGAGGTACGGCTGACCCCCCCCATCACCCTGGTACAGGCCACGGGCAAGCCAAGACAATCCTTTCTGATGCTGATGCCCATCTACCGCACCGTGACCACCCCTGCCACTCCCACGGAGCGAGAGGCCGCCGGGTTTGGCTGGAGCTATACCCCCTTGCTGATGGAAGAGTTGCTGGACGCCCTGCATCTGGAGAGCCCGGCCTTTCACATCAGACTGATCGATGTGACCGACCCCCGGCATATCCAGCCCTTCTATACCAGTGCCATCGACCATGAGTCGCGCAATCCGCACCACATCACCATGTCCAGAGCCGCCGAGCGGGAAATTCATGGCCGCCGCTGGCAGATCAGGCTCGACGCCCACCCCCTGTTCGTGGCGCAGCTCAACCAGACCTCCCCCTATGTGGTGTTGTTCACCGGCGGCCTCTTCACTCTGCTGCTCACCCTGCTCGCGCGCATGCGGGCTCAGGGGCAACAGCAACGTCTGCAACTCATTGAGGAACAGGCCAGGCTGGCCGCCATCGTGGCCGGTGCCAGTGACGGCATCATCGCCAAGACCCTGAACGGCGTCATCGTAAGCTGGAACAAGGGGGCCGAAGATCTGTTCGGTTACCCGGCCGGCGAGGCGCTGACCCGTACCGACAGCGCGCTGTTTCAGACGGATCACGACAGCGCCAGCGAGAAGGCGCTGCTCACCGACCTCAGGCAGGGCGTCCGGATCCCGAGCTTCTCCGCCCGGCGTCGGCACAGGGACGGCCATCTGCTGGATCTCTCCATCTCCATCGCCCCCATCTATGACCATAGGGGCAAGCTGGTCGGCACCTCAGAGACCATCCGGGACATCACTGCCCAGAAACAGGCAGAGGCCAAGATCCTGGAGCTCAACGCCAATCTGGAACATCAGGTGGCAGAGCGCACGGCTGAGCTGAGCAAGATCAACGTGTTATTGAGCAACGTCCTGCGCTCCGCCTCGGCGATCTCCATCATAGCGGCCGACCTGGAGGGCACCATCACCCTGTTCAACGAGGGGGCCGAGCAGCTGCTGGGATACAGCGCCGCCGACGTGGTCGGCAAGGAGACCCCCGGCATCTTCCACACCCGCGACGAGATGCAGGCCCGCAGTGTCGAGCTCAGCGCCCAGTACGGCGAGCAGATCAGCGGCTTCCAGGTATTCGTCTACAAACCGGAACGGGAAGGGGCGGAGAGCCGGGAGTGGACCTATGTGCGCAAGGATGGCAGCCGCTTCCCCGTCACCCTGGTGATCACCGCCATCCGTGATGAACAGGGGATCAGCCGGGGCTACCTTGGCATCGGCCTGGACATCACCGACAGCAAGGCGGCCGAGAAGAAGCTGGCCGAGAGTCTCGAGATCACCCGCGCCATCCTGGACACCGCCGTCAACCCCATCATGACCATGGATCCTGACGGCCGCATTCACTCCCTCAACCCGGCCGGTCAGACCGCCTTTGGCTATCAGGCCGGCGAGATCCAGGGCCGACAGGTGCAGACCCTGTTGCAAAGCAGCGATGAGCACGCGCTGGGTGAAGCTCCCCTCGGTGCCCTCAGCGACAGTCAGCTGGCCGCCCTGATGGAGAGGGAGTTTATCGGGCGGCGGCGCGATGGCAGCGAGTTCCCGCTGCAGATGTCGATCGGCCGGATGCAGGCGGCGGGCTCCAGCATGTTCGTCTGCATCATGACCGACATGACCCAGCAGCTGGCCCAGCGCAACGAGATCCTGTCGACCCGCGATCAGCTGCAGATGGCGGCCGACGTGGCCGAGCTGGGGATCTGGTCATGGGAGCTCGGCAGCAACGCCCTGAGCTGGAACAACCGCATGTTCGAGCTCTACGATCTGCCGCTGACGCTCAGGGACGAGGGGCTCAACTACCAGCACTGGGCAAACCGGGTGCACCCGGACGATCTGGCGGCCACCACCGCCAGCCTGAACCGCGCCGTGGCCGGCACCGGCATCTACGACCCCGTCTTTCGGGTGATGCAGGACAACGGCGATCACCGGGTGATCCAGGCCGGGGCCAAGGTGGAGCGGGACAGCAGCGGTCAGGCGCTGCGCGTCATCGGCTTCAACCGTGACATCACAGCCCAGACCGAGCTGGAGTCCCGCCTGCTCTATGCCAAGGAGCAGGCAGATGCCGCCAGCCAGACCAAGTCCTCCTTCCTCGCCAACATGAGCCACGAGATCCGCACCCCCCTCAACGCCGTGCTCGGCATGTTGCAGCTGATCCAGTACACCGAGCTCACCGCCCGCCAGCTCGACTATGTGGTCAAGGCGCACTCGGCGGCCAACTCCCTGCTGGGCTTGCTCAACGATATTCTCGACTACTCGAAGATCGAGGCCAGCAAGCTGCAGCTCGATCTGCACCCCTTCGACATCGAGCTGCTGATGCGGGACCTGGCCATCGTACTGGACGGCAACCAGCGCCAGAAAGAGATCGAGGTCATGTTCGATATCGACCCCCACCTGCCCAATCACCTGATCGGTGACAGCATGCGCCTGCAGCAGGTGCTCACCAACCTGGCGGGCAATGCCCTCAAGTTCACCATCAAGGGGCAAGTGGTGATCACCATGGCGCAGCTGGCCCGCCATGAGCAGACGGTCACCATCCGCGTGGCCGTCACCGACAGCGGCATCGGCATCAGCGCCCACCAGCTGGAGCGCATCTTCGAGAGCTTCACCCAGGCCGAGGCCTCCACCACCCGTCGCTTCGGCGGCTCCGGACTGGGGCTGGTGATCTGCAAACGCCTGCTCAAGCTGATGGGGGCAGAGCTGCGGGTCGAGAGTGAACCTGGCCGTGGCAGCCGTTTCTGGTTCGACATCACCCTGGCACAGGCCGCCCCCCAGTCTCTCAAGGAGGCCTGCCCGGACATGGCACCGCCCCCCTACATTCTGGTGGTCGACGACAGCGAGCTGGCGGCAGAGCTGCTGCAACGCACCCTGCTGCAGCTCGGCTGGCAGGCCGAGCTGGTCCACTCGGGGGCAGAAGCCGTCCGCCGGGTCGGCGAGGCCCGTGCTCTGGGCCGTCCCTTCGACATAGTGCTGATGGACTGGAGCATGCCGGGCATGGATGGACTGAACGCCGCCGCCCAGATCCGGCAACAGGCCGGGCAAGACCCTGTCCCCGGAGTCATCATGGTCACCGCCTACGGCCACGAGGTGTTCACCGAGTCGCACCAGTCGGGCGCCACCCCCTTCGTCAGTCTGCTGACCAAACCCGTGACTCCCAAGCAGCTGGCAGAGGCCATCTATCAGGCCCTCAATGGCCAGGACGTCGCGCCCGCTCTCCCTGCCCAGCACACCCGCCGGCTGAGTGGCCTCACCCTGCTGGTGGTGGAGGACAATCTGCTCAACCGCCAGGTCGCCTGCGAGTTGCTGAGCTGCGAAGGGGCCAGGGTGCTGCTGGCCGAATGCGGGCGGGACGGGGTGGCCATGGTATTGCAGCAAGCCCCCTCGTTTGATGCCGTGCTGATCGACATGCAGATGCCGGATATTGACGGGCTGGAGGCCACCCGCCAGATCCGGGCCCACCCGCAGTTTGCCAACCTGCCCATCATCGCCATGACCGCCAATGCCTCGGAAGCGGATCGCCAGCTCTGCCTGGCTGCCGGCATGAATGAGCATGTGGGCAAGCCCATTGCCCTCGAACAGCTGGTCTCCACCTTGCTGGCCCAGCTTGGCAAGGCTGGCCAGCCAGCCCTTGCCCAGCCCCCGTCCCCCGCAGCCAGCGAAGCCCTGCTGGAGGCCGAATCCGTCATACGCCAGCGTTTTGACAACGATATCGAGCTGCTGCAACGGATCCTGGGCCTGTTCGGCCCCGACATGGCAGAACAGCTGGAGGCCTTGCACCAGGCCATCGCCGCTGGCCAGGTCACGGAGGCCTGTCGCATATTGCACGCCATCAAGGGCAGTGCCAGCACCATGGGGGCCTGCCGACTGGCCACCCTGGCCAAGGCGCAGGAGCAGGCCCTGCTCCACGCCGACCAGCCGCAGGCCGCTGCGCTGCTGGCTGACGCCGGCTGGCTGCAGCTGTTGCAGGAGACGGTGCGGCTCAGCCTTGAGAGCCTCGAAAAAGCCTTCGCTCCGCCCCCCGACACCACCACGCAGCCGGCCGATGATGCCTTGTCCCTCGCCGAATGGCGGGAGGCCATGCAGCACATCCTGGCACTGCTGGAGGATGGCAATCTGGCGGCGGTCGAGCTGACCGAGGCCCTGGCGCCCAAGACGCCGCCGCAGCTGCACACCGCCTTTCGCCAGTTTGCCGGCCTGATCGACAACCTGGAGTTCGGCGCCGCCCTCAAGCTGGGACACGCCCTATGCGACAACCAATGATGGAGCCCAAGATGGTCCCCTGGAACCTGCCCACCAACCGTCGCCCCAAACTGCTGATCGTCGATGATCAGGCGATCAACATCAGGCTGCTGCACCAGCTCTTTCGCGAAGAGTGCGAGATCTTCATGGCAACCAGCGGGGAGCAGGCACTTGCCCTCTGCCGCAGCCTGCTGCCCGACCTTGTCTTGCTGGACGTCATCATGGACGGCATGAGCGGCCACGAGGTCTGCCAGCAACTCAAGGCGGATCCCGACACCCGGGACATTCCCGTCATCTTCGTCACGGCCCAGCAGGAGGAGACGGACGAAGAGTACGGCCTGGCGCTCGGCGCGGTGGATTTCATCAGCAAGCCCATCAGCCCCAACATCGTCAGGGCCAGGGTGAAGACCCACATCACCCTCAAGCTGCAGGGGGACTTGCTGCGCAACCTCGCCATGCTCGACGGCCTCACCGGCATACCGAACCGGCGCCAGTTCGATGATGAGCTGATGCGGCAGTGGCGCCAGGGTTGCCGGGACAACACCCCCCTCTCCCTCATCATGCTCGATGTCGATTACTTCAAGCGCTACAACGACCGCTATGGCCATCAGGCCGGCGATCACTGCCTGCAGGCCATCGCCGCCGTGCTGGCCGAGCGGCTGGGCAGGCCGCACGATCTGGTGGCCCGCTACGGCGGTGAGGAGTTTGCCTGCGTGCTGCCCAACACCCCCCTGGCCAGCGCCGTCCATCTCGCCGACAGCATGTGCAGCGCCGTGCGCGAGCTGGCCATCGAGCACCTCGCCTCCGAGGTGGCCAGGGTGGTGACCATCTCCCTTGGCGTGGTCTGTGCCATCCCCAGCCAGACCGGCACGCCGCAACAGCTGCTGGAGGCGGCCGACCGCCAGCTCTACCGGGCCAAAGAGGCAGGACGGGCCAGAGTCGCCGCCGATGGCGAGGGGGGATGAGTCCTCAGCCGTGCCTGCCCCAGTCCAAATCAGGAGTAAGAGCAGGCCGCTGGCGAGTCCCGTCCCGCCAGCGGCCTTGCCGTTTGCACTGACAAACTGCTGATTAAAGGTTCATTGTGCGCCGCTCTTCGGTAGAATCGCCGCTTTCGATCACCATCCAACCGGCGGGAGGGGCACAATCTGGCAATGAACCTGATCCGACCCCTGCTGCTGCTCTGCCTGCTGCTGCCCCTCTGCGCCCAGGCGCTCACCCTGCACAGTCGCCCCTACCTGCAAAGCCCCCCGGCGCCCGCCAGCACGGCTGACCAGCCCTGGCTCGCCGAAATGACGGCGCTGCGAGTCGGCGTGCTGCGCCACGACTATCGCCCGTTCGCCATGATCGGGCCCGATGATCACTTCGAGGGGATCGCCGCCGACTACCTCGACATCCTGGCCAGGGCGCTGCAAAAACCGGTGAAACTGCGGGCATTCAACGACACGCGCAGCGCGCTGGCGGCGCTGCGGGCCGGGGATCTCGACCTCGTCAACCTCGGCAACCTCAACCTCGGCGCGGCCGAACAGGCGGGCATCGCCCTCAGCCGGCGCTATTTCAGCAGTGCCCCCGTCTTCTCGGCCCTCGCCGCCGAACAGGGGCCGCTGCTGCTGCCGGGCCAGCGGGTCGCCACCGTGCGGGGCTATGTGAACGAGGCCGCCTTCAAGCGCTACTACCCGGATCTGGTGCTGGTCAACTACCCCTCCAACGTGGCAGCCTTCGATGCGGTCTTCTTCGGCCACGAGCCGCTGCTGCTAAGCGACCCCCACTCTCTGCACTACCTCAACAGCGAGCGCTTCGACAAGATCCGCCAGCGCAGCCAGGCGCAGCCCGCCATTGCGGCGGACGGCTTTCGCTTCGCGGTGTCGGCCGCTCACCCCGGCTTGCTGGCCCTGCTCGACCAGACCCTGGAGGGGGTGAGCGACGTCACCCGCAGCCTCATCTTCAACCAGTGGAACGGCCCCATCCGCGACATCGTCGAGCGCCCCAGCGATCTCTACAGCCGCGAGGAGCGCGCCTGGCTCGCCAGCGCCGGCCCGGTGAAGGTGTGGCTGATGGACGACCTCTACCCCTACGGGGTGCGCGACTATGACAACCAGCTCACCGGCATGTCGGTGGAGATGCTGGAGAAGATCAGCAAGCGCTCCGGCCTGCGCTTCGAGTTCGTCAGTTACGGCTCGGAGCAGGCGCGCAAGGAGGCCCTGCTCAGGGGGGAGCTGGATCTCATCGGTGCCATCTCCCGCCCGGTGGCCGAGGGCTACCGGCTGCGCCCCTCCCTGCCCTACGCCACCGACGACATCTATGTGCTGGTGGCCCGCAAGGGGGATGCCTTAAGCGGCGATCTGGCACAGCTCGCCGGCAAGCGGGTGGGCAGCACCATCTACAACCCCATCGCCAAAGGGCTTGGCGACAGCCAGGTGAGCTTTCTGGAGAGCGCCGACGAGGCGATGGAGGCGGTCAACGAGGGACGCCTCGATGCCGCCATCGTGCCGCTCTATTTTGCCCAGCATGCGGTGGAGGGGGGCAGGCTTCAGCAGATCCGCATCGCCGGCCCCGCCGACGACCAGCCGATCCGGATGGGCTTTGCAGGCCTGCCCGCCAACCGGATGCTGATGGACATCATCGACAAGACCATCCTCTCCATCGCTCCCAACGAGCTGGCGATGATGAGTTACCAGTGGCGCAACCGCAAACTGCCGGCCCCCACCTTCATGGAGCGCAACGCCCCCTACTTCTACCTGTTGCTGGCGGGGCTGTGCGCCGTCGCCCTGCTGCTGTTTTACCGCAACCGCATGCTCAACCGGCTGGCCCGCTCGGAGCAGGCCTCCCGCCGCCAGCTGGAGGAGCACGTGCGTTTCATCGAGGCGCTCGGCGAGAGCCTGCCCCACCCCATCGTCGTGCGCGACAAGAGCGGCAAGGTGATCCTCTGCAACAGCAAGTACCTGGCCACCCTCAACGCCCCCATCGAGCGGGTGCTCGGCACCTCGTTTGCCGAGGGGCTCAAGGGGCTGCTTGGCGCCGAGGCCATCGCCGCCCTGGAGCAGGATTTTCAGCAGGTGCTGCGAAGCGGCAGCCCCATACTGTCGGATCGCATCTTCAGCCAGCGCGGCCCGCGCCAGTTCGTCTACCACTGGATGGTGCCCTACTTTGACTACCGCGGCGCCATCAGCGGGGTGATCAACGGCTGGATCGACATCACCGAGCGCAAGACCATGGAGGAGGCGCTGCGCCGCGCCAAGGAGCAGGCCGACCGCGCCAGCCGGGCCAAGAGCGACTTTCTGGCCACCATGAGCCACGAGATCCGCACCCCCATGAACGCCATTCTCGGCATGCTGGAGCTGGCGAGCCAGGACCCCGCCCTCGCCCGCCACACCGGCGAGCAGCTGCGCATCGCCTCCGAATCCGCCAACGGCCTGCTCGATCTCATCGGCGACGTGCTGGACATCTCTAGCATCGAAGCGGGCCAGCTGACCCTGGCCCCCGAGCCGTGCGAGCTGGCCCCCCTGCTCCACTCGGTGGCCCGCGCCTGCAAGGGGATGGCCGAGCAGAAGGGGCTTGGCTTCCGGGTCGAGCTGCCCCCCCTGCCGCGGGTGCTCATCGACCCGCTGCGCCTGCGCCAAATCGTCTTCAACCTGCTCGGCAACGCCATCAAGTTCACCGAGCGGGGGGAGGTGAGCCTGCAGGCCAGCCTCACGGGGAGTGCGGAGCAGCCGCTGCTGCACCTCATCATCCGCGACAGCGGGGTGGGCATCGCCCCCGACAAGCTACCCGGGCTGTTCAGCCCCTTCTACCGCGCCCACGACCCCTACCAGTTCGCCGGCACCGGCCTTGGCCTCAATATCGCCCGCATGCTGTGCCAGCTGATGGGGGGCAAGATAGCGGTCAGCAGCGAGCTTGGCAGCGGCACCGAGCTCAGGATCCGGCTGCCACTCACCCCGCTGGCCGCCCCCCTCGAGCCCCTCGACGCCGCGTCGCCGCCGGCCGGGCCACTGCTTGTGCCCTCCCCCCGGCCGGTTGCGGCAACCCGGCTGCGGGTGCTGGTGGTGGACGACAACCACGCCAACCAGGTGCTGCTGCGCCAGCAGCTCAAGTATCTGGGCCACGAGGTGAGCGTGCGCGGCAACGGCGCCGAGGCGCTGCAGGCCAGCCAGAGCCAGCCCTTCGATCTCGTCATCACCGACTGCCAGATGCCGCTGATGGATGGCTTCGAGCTGACCCGCCGCCTGCGCGCCCGCGGTTACACGCAGCTTATCTGGGGCTTCACCGCCCACGCCACAGCGCGCGAGCGGGAACTCTGCCTGGCCGCCGGCATGGACGACTGCCTCTACAAGCCCATCGGCCTGGCCCGGCTGCGCACTGCCCTCGCCAGCCTCGAGCAGACCAATGCCGGCGCCCTGAGCCCGGTCTGATTATCTGGGCCGGATGGCGCGGGGCAGTGCTCCAACCGTATCCGCTCCAGCCGTGTCCACCCCAGTCCTGCCAGCCCGATCTCCGTCACACCCTCGCATGCTCGCGCCGGCCCTCAGCGCCTTCGGACTGGAGTCTGCTTGCGGCAGGGTGTGTAATAGCCGTTTGTGTTTGGCGACGACCCGGAACCCCATGCAACTCAAACCCCTTCTCAAGGGGCGCTTTCAGCCCCACTGGCAAGCCGGCCACGATCTCATCGAACAGGTGGTCAGCTCCTGCATCACGGAGCGGCGTCTCATCCCCGAGGGAGAGCCCCTGATGCGCCAGGGTGAACCGCTGCGGGATCTGGTGCTGGTCAAGAGCGGCCGCATCGCCATGGGCCACACCGCCATGAATGGCCGCCGCTTTCAGCTCGGCACCCTGGAGTGCGACCACCAGCTGTTTGGCGAGATGGAGTTCTTCACCGGCTACCGCTGCCAGCTCGACATCATCGCCGAGGAGCCGCTGGAGGTGGCCCGCATCGACGGCGAGCAGCTGGAGCAGGCGCTGGTCGCCCACCCCAAGGTGGCGCTCTTCTTTGCCACCGCCATTGCCATCGACTATCAGGACACGGTGGATATCTTCACCTGCCGCATGCTCTACCCCATCAGCTACAACATCGCCCTCGACCTCTATCACAGCCACTGCCACCACAACCCGGTGAGCGGCTTTCGCAAGGGGTATCAGGAGGCGGAACGCTTCGGCACCACGGACCGGGTCTACCGGCGGGCGGTGAAAGAGTTGATGGATAAAGGATTGGTAGAGCGAGGTGAGGAGGGGTTGCAGATCCGCGATCTGGCTGGGCTCAGGGCCTTTCTGGAGCAGCCATAAATCGCAGGCATCAGTCGCCGGTTAAAGACAAAAAAGAGGGGCGGTTTATACCGCCCCTCTTGCTGTTTACTCCCCCGCTCAGGCGAGACAGGGCTGGGGCCGGGCCATGCGCAGCGACGCCACCAGCATGGCGAGGATCACGCCATAGATAAGCGGGATGGCGTACATCACCGCCTGCAGGCCGATCACCTGCTCGAACAGGGCGCTGATGGCCGGGCTGAACATGGCCCCCGCGCTGCCGCTGATGAGGATATAAGAGACATTTTTGCTCGATGCCTGGCGCACAAACGACACCCCGTAGGCGATAAAGGCGTTGTAGAGCGCGGCGCAGACAAATCCGTAACCGTAGGTGAGGTAAGGCAGCTGGCTCAGGTTGTCGGTGGTGACGATGAGCGCCGTCATCCCCATCGCCAGCGTGATGATCACCAGCAGGAAGGTGCGGATCGCAATGCGGGTCACGATGGCGGTGGAGACCAGTGCACCGAGCAGGGCCGCCGTCCAGTATTGGGTGATGATGTTGCCCGCCTCCTCGAAGGGGATGCCGAACTTGTTCTTCACGAACATGGGCGCCCAGGTGAGGAAGGTGTAGAGCGCCAGCATGCCGAGAAAAAGCCCCAGCCCGCCGCTGATGATGCCGAGGTTCCACTCCGAGTGTTCGTTGCCGGCGCTCTCGCCGCCCGCCTCGCAGCTGCGGAAGTTGGTCAGCACCGCCACCAGCATGGTCGCCAGCGCCACCACCCCCACCGCCAGATAGCTCCAGCTCCACGCCATGGCGTGAGTCAGGGTGTAGGTAGTGACAAGAGGAAAGACCACCCCGGCCACGTTGAAGGTGGCATCCTGCACCACCAGCATGGTGCTCTGCATCCGCGCCTGCCAGACGCTCACCACCAGAGTCCCCGCAATGCAGAGCCCCACCCCGCCACACAGGCCGATCACCGTCATGGCCGCCATCACCACATAGAGCGAGCCGGTCAGATGGAGCGAGGCCGCCGCCAGCGCGATCAGGCCGTAGCAGAGCAGCGTCATCCGCTTGAGGCCCACCTTCTCGATGAGGAAGAAGGCGGCAATGGTGCCCGCCAGCGCCCCGCCGTTGAGCAGGGAGAAGATGGAGGCCACCTGATTGACGTCGGCGCCGAACTTGGCGGCGATGGGGTCGATCAGCATGCCGAACTGGGTCGCAAAACCGGCCATCACGAAGTTGGCCAGGAAGCTGATGGCAGTGAGGGAGAGCTTATTGTTCATATTGGATCTCTCTTGGGGGTCAGGGTGCGTGCAGGGTTGGGCGGGCTGCGGCGCTTACAGCGCGGTGTGCAGCGCCAGCTCGATCATCTGGTTGAAAGAGAGCTGCCGCTCCTCGGCAGTGGTCTCTTCACCGGTCAGGCAGTGGTCGGAGACAGTCAGGATGGCGAGCGCCTCGATCCCCTGCTGATGGGCCAGCCCGTAGAGACCGGCCACCTCCATGTCGATGCCGAGCACGCCGAACTTCTCCAGCGCCGGAATGAGGTTGTCGTCCGGATCGTAATAGAGATCGCCGGTGAAGATATTGCCCACCTTGACCGGAATCGCCTTCTCCTGCGCCTTGGTGAACGCCTTGTGCAGCAGGGCGAAGTCGGCCGAGGTGGCCATCTGGTAACCGGCGCTGCGCTTGGCATTGGTCGGGGAGTCGGTGCCCGCCGCCTGCGCCAGAATGACGTCACGCATCTGCACGTGGCGCTGGGTCGCCCCCAGACTGCCGATGCGGATGATCCGCTTGACCCCGAAGTCGTTCACCAGCTCGTGGGCATAGAGCACCATGGAGGGGATCCCCATGCCGTGGCCCATCACCGAAATGCGCTGGCCGTTGTAGTAGCCGGTGTAGCCCAGCATATTGCGCACATTGGTCACCTCGCGCGCATCGGTCAGAAAGGTCTCGGCGATATAGCGGGCCCGCAGCGGGTCCCCCGGCATGATGACGGTCTCGGCGAAATCGCCCGGGTTGGCATTGATATGAGCGGTCATTGTTGTTGTGCTCCAGTTTGACTCGTGTGGATGAGGGCATCCTAGCCCCCGCCCCCTCGCCCCTTGCAGGACAAAAGTCCTGTTGCCCCGATCGAGATCCCAGTTCCGGCAACTTCTCCAGGGCCGCCCCGCATGCCCCCCCTGCGCCGCCGCTGTTCCGCCCTTAATCAGCCCTGCCCTTGCGGCAAGCGAGCCGTCACTCGCCCAGCGATAACGCCCCTGCCCCCCAAAAAGCGCGGGGGGCCTGATGGCCCCCCGCAAACACACCGGATGAGAAAATGCCTTACTTGGCGGCGCTATCCTTCACACACTTCTGGACAAAACTGTTCTTGGCCGCGCCAGCCAGCTTCTTGTCGGCCGCCGCCTTCTCGCACTTGGCTGCCGGATCCACTGCCGCGCCCGTCTTCACGCACTTCTGGATAAAGCTGTTCTTGGCCGCACCGGCCAGCTTCTTGTCGGCGGCCGCCTTCTCGCACGCGCCGGTTGCGGCGCCAGCGGCATCTTTCACACACTTGCCGACAAAGCTGGTCTTGGCGGCGCCGTTAAGCTTTTTGGCCGCGGCCTGCGCCTCGCACTGCAACTGGGCTGCGTCGTTGGCAAAGACCGGATTGGCCAGCAGCACGCTGCCGCAGAGCAGGCCGAACAGGATGGCAATACGCTTCATATGACGTTCCTTATTGTGATGTGTTGGCATGGTGACCTGTTTGCATGATGATCTGATTGCAAGCAACTGTTATGACAACAGCTGATTGTTGCCGCAGATCCCCCGCCTCGCCAGCAAAGACCACGGAACACAGGGCACCATAGCCGCACTATAGCGCCGATTGGCTAAGCGGGATTCTCCCCAACCAGCCCCTCCTTAACGGCAAGCCAGCCACTCTTGTCCCCGCCACGCCCGCCGCCCCCAATAAAATCAAGGGCCATGGGAATCCTGTTCCCTACCACAGCGATTTCTTGAGCCAGCGCATAAAACGTAGATATTCCTGATAGTTACGTCAATTTTTGACTGGTCTGCGTATGAGGCTTGAGGATATGCTGGTCATTCGGCGCCTACAGTACCATCCGGGCCCCGACCACTGGTTGATGGAGCGCATTGGAAGCTGTAATCCAGGGGCGGTAGCATTGATTTGGATGTGCCATCTCTGTTTACTAGGTCAACATGACAAAACAACTGAGGCATTACACGCCTTATCCTTTCGCTTTAACGAGAAGAAACTTATGCTCCCCCCTCCCCTTAAAAAAGAATGAGACATGATTGTTTACAATATGTCATTAGATATCTAGATTTAACCGACTTTGCAAAAAGAAATGATGTTTTCCATCTTGGACTAATAAATAACAAAATACTAGAGGGAAACTTTCAAAAAAAATAGATACATCAAAAAATAAAATCTTGGTCCAAGACGATTGTCAAACATAGAGCCAGAGAATACATTTAAACACAGTAACTTTATTAGTTTTGTACAGAGCGTGCTTCATTAAATAGGGGCTGAACTTTGATACCCCTCTGGACTAACTAAAAAAGTCATCATCAAGAAGGTAAAAGTAATGAAGCTACATTAACTGGAAAAATATATGATGTATTACATGCTATTTATGCTTTCAGGCCATATTATTTAGTCACTAATGACATTAGGTTTTATACGGTGATTTTAGCTACATATCTACACTTAGGAATTACTAC
Source organism: Aeromonas sp. 600276 (assembly GCF_049175815.1). Lineage (NCBI taxonomy): Bacteria > Pseudomonadati > Pseudomonadota > Gammaproteobacteria > Aeromonadales > Aeromonadaceae > Aeromonas > Aeromonas sp. 600276. Next base: position 111,097 of record NZ_JAAKVU010000010.1, read on the forward strand.
AAAGGTAATAATTTTCTAATGCAAACAAAAAACTCCTATTATGAATATTATTACTGATGATAACCATCCTATAAAAATATGGACATTAAAACAACTTTGATTGTCTATATGAACTTGTAGCTTTATTTATCAGTAGCTGCATAATCACTCTTAAATTCCACAAAGAACTATCAGGGTACCACCTCTATGCTCATAGAAAGTGCATTTTCAATCCTACCAGAAACTGTTGCAGGTTATGGCTTTCAAAAAGTGAAACGTGAAGCCAATGCTGTTGGTAGTTTTTCTTTTTCCCTTCTAAATGCATTACACTCTAAAAATATTGTTGACCCAATACAGAGAATACAGATGGAAAAAAATTTTGCATCAGCAACAGTTCCACTACCGCCCAATGGCACTAATAGACATTGCGATATTTTTCTCGATTATGGTGGTTCTAAAATCGGTTCCAAAGCATTATCGAACTATGGCTGGCGTTACAGAAACTATGTTGAGGCAAAATTTTTAAAATCTTACAAAAAAACAGGTGCGGGTCAAGACACATGCGCTTCATCAAACTCTGCAGAAATTGTTGCGGACCTTATTAGACTTATATCATTACCACCCGAACCAGATGCTTACAATAATAAGGCAAATTCAAAAACCTCATCGGCAAGATATTTTCTATGCCTTTCTGACAACCCACCACAAATATTTATAAATCAATATTTAAAGGATTTGCATTCAACATTCACCTCACCACCTAAGACTGCATCAATAGCTCTAGACCTCACATCAGGAAAAGCATCAAAAGCATTTGCTAATAAAGTTGGGACCGGGTTCAATAAATTAAAAATAAACATAGCCCACTGTACATGCTTTGCACACTATCCAATAAACCCAACATCACAAGACTCGATATGGATGCTATTAATGCGAATTGACGCTGCATCTATTGAGTTAACAACCACCACATCTACTCATGGGTTTAAAATATTATGCGACAGGACTATCACGCAAAATATACCAGGAGACTATTCCATTATCCGAGATTTCGTTGCCATTAATTTAAAATAAGAATCCAACACTACCACCTTTTGATCGAGCCACTCTCAGCTGGCTCGCAGCCTCACCCAATTTCCCTACCAACCAATACACACTTTCAGTCTACATCCCAGCTACAAACTAGAGATCGTGGGAGATCTGCAGCAGAGTGCATGGGTAGTCGACCAACACCTGAACAAACAGCGGATCGGGGTTGAGCCCCCTCCTTATGCAAAAAATAAAAATCCCCCGTTACCGGGGGATTTTTATTTATTTCGGTTATCTCGACACGGCAGTTAGCCCACCAAAAACGATCTTAACCGGGTAAACTCCGCAGGCAAATTAACAGAGAGCAGCGGCAGCACGGCGTGCTTGGCGAGCGGGCCGGGCAGCGGCACGCCCAGCTCCAGGATCTCGTCCACCGACACCTTGAACTTGTGCAGAGGCTTATACGCTTTTCAGCGTCTGCTTCTCCCCCTCCAACCAATACTCCCTTTCAACCCCTACCCCGGCTACAAACTCGGGATCGTGGGAAACCAGCAGCAAGGTGCCCGGATAGTCGGCCAGCACCTGAATAAGCAACTGACGCGAGGGGTGATCCAGATGGTTGTCCGGCTCGTCCAGCAGCAGCAGGTCGGGCAGTTGCGCCAGTACCATCAAGAGGCCCAGTTTTAGCCGCTCGCCACCGCTCAGCCCATGGCAGGGCATCAGGGCGCGATCGCCGCGCAGTGCGATACCCGCCAGCCGGGTTCTCGCCTCGCTTTCGGAGAGTGTCGGCGCCACTGCCAGCAGGTTGGCCAGCGGGCTGAGGTCTCGCGCAATCAGGCTCAGCCCCTGATCAAGACACGCCAGCCGGCCATTGATGCGAAAGCTGCCCGCCTCGGGTGCCAGCTCCCCGCGCAGCATCTGCAGCAGGCTCGATTTGCCGCTGCCGTTGCCACCGGCCAAGAGACAGCGAGCCCCACGTTGCAACACCAGGTTCACCTGCTGATCATGCCAGCGCCTGTGGCGCGCCGCCGTGATCGCCAGCGGTTGGGCCGCCCCCTTGCGATCGCCGCCCTCCGGCCACTGCATGACAAGCGGCTGCACCGCCGCCAGCGCGGCCGCCGCTTCGGCGCGCGCCTCCACCTGGGCACTGTGGCCTCGCTCATGGCGTTCCAGCACCTTGCCAAGGGATTTGCCCGCCTGTTCCGCTTTGAAGTCGAGCAGGATCTTGGCCTGGGAGCCGCGCTCGCGCCGCCCCTGGCTGGCCCGTCTGGCCGCCTGCTCGCGCACCTTTTGCACACTGCGCGCCGCCGCCTTTTCACGGCGCTCCGCCTGCGCCAGCCGGGCGCTGCGGGCAGCATGCAGCTCGGCCTGCTGCGCCACAAATGCCTCAAACGAGAGGCTGGCACTCTGCAGCCCCTGCTCGCTCAGCTCCAGTATCTGGCTCCCTTGATTGAACAGGCGCCGGTCGTGACTTACCAGCAGATAACCACCACTGTGGCTGGCCAATCGCTGGCTCAGCCACGCGATGCCACTGGCATCCAGGTGGTTGTCCGGCTCATCGAGCAGCAGAAAGTGAGCAGATCTCGCAAACAGCGCCAGCAGGCGCAAACGGGTGAGCTGGCCGCCGCTCAGGGTGCTGACCGGGGCATGGGCATCGAGTCTGAGGCCCGCCTCTGCCAGCAGGTCGGCAAGATCGCTGCGCAGGTGCCAGCGATCAGCCAGCCGCTCAAAATCGTCCAGGGCGCAGCTCCCCTGCTCGATGCGCTCAAGGGCCCGCAGCGGCTCGCCCCAGCCGATCACGTCGGCCACGCTGGCTCCGTCGGCATAATCCTGCGCGGGCGCAAACTGGGACAACCAGCTGATGGGGGTCAACCACTCGACCTTGCCAGAAGCCGCGCGGAGCTGGCCCGCCAGCAGTTCCAGCAGCAGGCTCTTGCCGATGCCGTTGCGGCCGATGAGGGTGCAGCCCGCAGCGGGCAAAGTAAAGGTAAGGGGCACAGTGCAAGCGCCGAAGGGCAGCTGCAAGGCGTTGATATGACATGCGATATGGGTCATCTGAACTCCTGTGGGCCAATGCGGGAGCCGCAGGCCAAGAGCCAAGCCAAATGACAGGGACACGTGTCCACAAGTGGGAAAACAGCAGAGGAATCAGCATCAACCTGTCACGGTAAGACGCACCCGTTCTCCCTGGCGGGAGAGGAATCAACAGCGGGGTGCGGACAGGTTAAATGCGCATCGGAGGAAGTACTCATATATCAGAAGAGCCAAGAGGCTAACCCGACGTATGCGGGCAGGTCAACCGACATGACCGGGTTCACGCAGCTATGCCGCTGAATTTTCACCCACAAAAAGCCTCGTATGAAAACCAGTCGAGAGAGGCAATTCAATACCCATATGGAGCACAATTGATGACTGACTTGATCTAGACTGTGCGCTCTTTTTTATTCGGGACTCGACAATATGAAACGCGCTTTCTTCGCCGCTCTGACCATGCTGGCTGCACCTGCCATGGCCGAACAGACCATTGCCCACCACTTCGCCACACTGGAATACCAGCGGATCATCGATGGCTGCCAGATGTATCGCCTCAATACCCCGCAAGGCGCCACCCTGCTGTTCGGGCACAACTTCAATGACACCGGCGTCAATGCGGAAGGAGGCGCCTCTGCTGGTACCATGGATCTCTACTCCTACATGTATTCGGACCCGAAATATCGCAGTTACTCCCTGCGGGGCACCAATAATCTCTATCAGCCCTCCACCAGCGACTCTTATACCTTTATGACCCTCTCCGTCGGGGCCAGCAGCTCACCCGACAACTTCATGTTGTCCCAGCGCAAGAACATCGAGCGAGCGACCTCTTACTCCAGCGGCAATACCCAGCTCTCGATGCATTTTTACGATGGGCAGGATCAGCCGAAATATGACAAGGCGATGCCGAAATATCTCTCGCTGTGCGGCAACAACATTGCCTCCTTCGACTCATTGACCAGCCTTAGACTGCGCATCGCCAACTCCACCATCAAGGTGCAGTACCCAAGATTCAATCAGCCTGCCGGGATCAAGGCCAGTAATGATCTGGTCAGCGAAGTCCAGCTCGCCTGGAACAATGCCGACAACAGCGCCATCACGACCCGTCAGCATAAATACACCCGCATCTCCCGCGCCGAGAAACTCGACAAGCCGCAAGATCAGAAATTTGTCGAACTGGCCAAACTCGGCATCAACGACGACCGCTATATCGACATCAATGGCGACCAGAATCCTCTGATCCCCGGCAAGGAGTATGTCTATCAGGTGCAGTACTGCGACGGTTACGACTTCTGCGAAGCTAGCCCTCAGGTGATTGGCAAAGCCAATTAAGCAGCACGCTATCGAAGCAATAAAAATCCCCCGCGCTCGGGGGATTTTTATTTCCTGTTTATCCTGTTTGGCGAGTCACTATCTGCGCCGGTGCTCGCTATCAGCGGTTCTTGAGCGCCTCTACCCTGGCGATCAGAATGGCCATAAAGCCGGAGATGATGATCAGCCCGATACTGACAGGCAGCACAGAGACAGCGTAAGGAACAACAATTGCGCCACCGACCAGAGAATCCGAGAAGATGCTCAAGGGCAGCGGCAACAAGATTAACAGTGCGATATAAACCAGCACCCTGGCGATGGCCAGAGGGGTTTTAAGGGATTGCGTTACGACTCTTCGGTACGGCCACATGATGGTTTGCTCCCTGATCCGTTATTATCCGGCCATCGGCCGCCAACCCTGAGCAGGGTGCCGACCTTGTTCGTCCATGATGGCTTCATGCAGCACCCTGATTAACAGCCACCGAGCGGCTGGTCAAGGGACTCCTCATCGGCGGCTTTTTCCCACGATTTTTATTCTTCTGCGCGCCGCCACTATGGCGGAGAAAACCTGTAACAAACCGGCGCTGCACCACAGCAACCTCTAACAACTGTTTCTATATCAGCAGCTTGTTGATTGCCTGCCATTCGGGGGCTTGTAGCAGCCCCCGCTCTGGGATACCCCCTGGGAGCGTTCAGGCAGAAGGCGCGGGGTCCACCGCTGCCAGCAGCGCTGTGCCATAGGAATTGTCTATGGTGCAGCGCCACTGCCCATCGGCTTCTTTGCGAAACACGTAGGTGGCGCGGCGGGTTTCCTCAGTCAGGCTCCCCTGGCCATCAGGGTAATTGAGCCGGGTCTCCATGATCACCAGCGCATTGTCGGCCCCCTCGATCACCTCCATGGCGCCCTGTTCCACCTTGAGCTGCCCCTGAAAGTAATCCGAGATGGCAGTGAAGGCGCGGCGGATGGCGGGAATGCCGCGCACCACCATGCCGGGCTTGACCACCAGGGCGGCGTCCTCGGCGTAGAAGGCCATCAGGGAGTCGAAATCGCGCCGGGAGATGGCGGCGTCGCAGGTCTCGATAAGAGTTCGAAGGGGATGCTGATTCATCTTCACTCCTTATGAGGCGGCTTGCCCGCCCTGTCATGGATAGAAAGCAACGGTATAGAAAACAACGGATAGAAAAATCCCCCGAGGTCGGGGGATTGGCAATCAACTTAACCGAGCAGGAAGGCCCTTAGCGGGGCAAACTCCGCCGGCAGATTGTGGGACAAGAGCGGCAGCGCGGCATGCTTGGCAAGGGGTCCGGGCAGCGGCACGTCCAGCCCCAGGATCTCATCCACCGACTCCTTGAACTTGGCCGGATGGGCGGTACAGAGGAACACCCCCACTTCGTCCTCGGCCAGCTGTTCGCCCAGCAGATCCCAGGCAATGGCGCCGTGGGGCTCGCACAGGTAATCCAGCTGGTGCAGGCGTTTGAGCGCATCACGGGTCTGGGCATCGTCACGCATGCCTGACCCCAGGGTCTCCAGCGCCCAGCCTTTGCGACGGCACAGCTCTTCTACTCGCGGCCAGTTGTTGGGGCGGCTCACATCCATGGCGTTCGACAGGGTAGCGACCGTCTGGTGCGGATCCCACTGGCCGGTTTTCAGGTAGCGCGGGACGGTATCGTTGGCGTTGGTGGCGGCGATAAAGCGCTTCACCGGCAGCCCCAGCGCCTTGGCAATCAGGCCAGCGGTGAGGTTGCCAAAGTTGCCGGACGGCACGCTGATGACTGCCTTGGCACGATCGGCTTTCGGCAGTTGGGCCACCGCCTCAAAGTAGTAGCAAACCTGGGCCAGCAAGCGGCTGATGTTGATGGAGTTGGCGGAGTTCAGACCAATGGCCTTTTTCAGCTCCTCGTCATCGAAGGACTGCTTCACCAGCGCCTGGCAGGCATCGAAGTCGCCGTCGATGGCGATGGTGCGGATGTTGCCACCCAAGGTGCAGAACAGCGCCTCCTGCAGCGGGCTTATCTTGCCCTTGGGGTAGAGGATCACCACCTCGATCCCCTCCAGCCCGTAGAAGGCGTGGGCCACGGCGGCGCCGGTGTCGCCTGAGGTGGCGGTCAAGATGGTGATCTTGTCGTTGGTTCTAAACGCCGCAAGGCACTGGGCCATAAAGCGGCCGCCGAAGTCCTTGAACGCCAGGGTCGGGCCGTGGAACAGTTCGAGGGCATAAGTGCCATCTTTGAGTTTCACCAGCGGCGCCGGGAAGGTGAAGGCGGCCTTGACCAGCTCGTGTACCTGAGGCGCGGCCACCTCGTCCCCCAGCAGGTGGCTGAGGATGCGGGCGGAGCGCTCCACCAGCGGCAGATCCAGCAGGGCATCCACATCGGCGAGCGGCTCAAGCTGCTCGGGGAAGAACAGACCCTGTTCGCGGCCCAGACCCTGACGCACCGCCTGGGCGAAGCTCACCTGTTCACTCTTGTCCTTGATATTGTAAAGATTCATAGCTCGCTTCCTGTTACCCGTGCCCCGGCCATGTCGAGTTTGCATACCCGGGCAAATCCATCTTCGTTCTGCACGAAATGTGCGTCCATCCAATCTTTCATCCGCTCGGCCTGGGCCAGATCCTTCATCACTACGAACACGCTGGGGCCGGAGCCCGAGATGCCGGTGGCCAGCGCCCCGTTCTGGGCGGCCTGGGCCCGCACTTCGGCAAAGCCTTCAATGAGCGCCGCGCGGTAGGGCTCGGCAATCACGTCTTTGAGTACACTCGCCGCCAACCCCTCCTGCCCGGTGTAGCTGGCGTGCACGAAGGCGGCCAGCCGGCGGCCATAGGTGAGGCAATCCTGGCGGCGATACTGGGCCGGCAGAATGGCGCGGGCGGCAGCGGTGGAGACCACTGTGCCCGGGTAGCAGACCACCCAGTACCACTGCTCAAACACCGGAATGCCCTGGCTGATGACGCCGTGCTCTTCCAGCACCAGCTGCATGCCCCCCAGATAGCAGGGGGCGACGTTGTCGTAGTGGACGGAGCCGGAGATCTTGCCTTCCATCTCCCCCATCAGCAGCAGCAGGTCATGTTCATTGAGGGGGGCGCCGTGAAAGGCGTTGAGGCCTTCGAGTGCCGCCACCACGCTGCAGGCGCTGGAACCCAGGCCCGAGCCCACCGGCAGGTTCTTCTCCAGCACCATTTCGAGCGGCTTGAGACCAAGGCCCCGTTTCTCCAGCGCCTCGCCATAGGCGAGCCAGCAGTCATGGAGGATGTTCTTTTTCGGGTCAGCCGGCAACTTGTGGGCGTAACGGCCCACGGAGGAGAGGGCAAACGGCACATCGGCGGCCTTGACCTGGACGCGATCCCCGAGCAGGGAACCATCCACGGGGGCGAGCGCCGCCCCCAGTACATCGAATCCCACGCTCAGGTTGGCGCTGGAGGCGGGGGCATAGGCCACCACGCTGCTGCTCTGGTACATGTCTGAACTCATGCTTACAACTCCTGCTTCCAGTTCTGGGTGCGCAGCACGTCGGCAAAGACGCCCGCGGCGGTCACTTCGGTGCCGGCGCCATAGCCGCGCAGCACCAGCGGGATCGGCTGGTAGTAGGTAGAGAAGAAGGCGAGCGCGTTCTCCCCGTCTTTGACCTTGAACAGCGGCTCGTCGGCGCCGACCGCCTTGATGGCGACCTTGCACTTGCCACCCTCGATGGAGCCCACGTAGCGCAGCACCTTGCCCTGAGCTTGCGCGGCCGCAAACTGGTCGCGGAACCAGCCGTCAGCCTCCGGCAGGCGAGCCATGAAGGCTTCCACATCGCCGCTCACGTCAAAGCCCGGCGGCAGGGCCTGCTCCACTTCCACATCGGAGAGTTCCAGCGCCATGCCGGCCTCGCGAGCCAGAATGAGCAGCTTGCGGGCCACGTCCATGCCGTTGAGATCGTCGCGCGGATCCGGCTCGGTGAAGCCGTTGCCACGAGCAATCTTGGTGGCATCGGAGAAGGCCATCCCCTCGTCCAGCTTGCCGAAGATAAAGGAGAGCGAACCGGAGAGCACGCCGTCGAAGGCGCGCAGCTTGTCGCCGGCCTTGATCAGGTTCTGCAGGTTCTCGATGACCGGCAGGCCGGCGCCCACGTTGGTCTCGTACAGGAATTTGCGACGGGTCTGGCGGGCGGTGCGGCGCAGCGCCTTGTAGTAATCGAGCGACCCGGTGTTGGCCTTCTTGTTCGGGGTGACCACGTGGAAACCGGCGGCGAGGAAGTCGGCATACTGCACGGCGATGGCCTCGCTGGAGGTGCAATCGACGATCACCGGGTTGATGAGGTGACTCTCTTCCACCAGCTTCTTCACCGCCTCCAGGCTGAAGCTGTCACGGGCTTCCACCAGCTGTTCACGCCAGTTGGCGAGATTCAGGCCATCCTTGTTGACCGCCATCTGGCGGCTGTTGGCGATGCCCACTACCCGCAGGCCAGTGCCCTGCTCGGCCAATACCGGCTGCTGGCGGGCAATCTGATCCACCAGGGCCGCACCGACACCGCCGACGCCGACCACGAACAAGTCGATGAACTGCTGGCTGCCGAAGAAGTTCTGGTGGCAGGCCTTGATGGCTTCGGCCACCTTGCGATCCCGCACCACCGCAGAGATGGAGCGCTCGCTCGAGCCCTGGGCGATGGCGACGATGTTGATGGAAGCTTGCGCCAGCGAGGTGAAGAAGCGGGCCGCCATCCCCTTGCTGGTGCGCATGCCGTCACCGATGAGGGAGATGATCGCCAGATCCTGCATGATCTCCAGCGGATCCAGCAGCTGGTTCTTGAATTCCAGCTCGAACTCGCGCTCCAGCACCTTGCGGGTCTTGTCGCAGTCGTAGCTGTGGATACAGAAGCTGACGCTGTACTCGGAGGATGACTGGGTGATGAGGACGATGCTGACCCCGGCACGGGATACGGCGGAGAAGATACGGCCGGCCATGCCGACCATGCCCTTCATGCCGGGGCCGGAGACGTTGAACATGCACATGCCGGAGAGATCCGAGATGGCCTTCACCTTGAGGTCGTCATCCCCCTGCTCGACGCCGATAAGGGTGCCCGGCCCTTGCGGGTTGAAGCTGTTCTTGATGAGGCAGGGAATGTGGAACTGGGCCACCGGCGCGATGGTTTTCGGGTGCAGTACCTTGGCACCGAAGTAGGAGAGCTCCATCGCCTCCTTGTAGGAGAGGGTTTTCAGTAAGTAAGCGTCCGGCACCAGGCGCGGGTCGCAGTTGTAGCAGCCCTCGACGTCGGTCCAGATCTCGCAGCACTCGGCATCGACGCAGGCGGCCAAGACGGCTGCGCTGTAATCCGACCCGTTACGACCCAGCAGCACGGTTTCGCCCTTGTCACTGCCACCGGTAAAGCCAGGCATCAGGTAGAGACAGTCGGAGCGCAGGCCCTTGGCGGCGAAGCGCAGGCGGGAGGCTTCGATGTCGACGTGAGCCTCGAGGTAGCCGCCGTCGGTCACCAGCAGCTCTTCCGGCACTATGAGGTCCAGCTCAAGGCCGCGCACCCGCAGCAGTTCGTGCATGAAGGCGATGGAGAGGTTCTCGCCCCGGCTCAGGATGCGAGCCTGCACGTTGTCCGGGCAGAGCCCCAGCAGGCGGATGCCTTGCATCAGCCGCTCCACCTGATCCAGTTCGCTGGTGAGACGGGCCTGCAGCGCCTTGTCATCCAGCGCCGGGTAGGCTGCCTTCAAGCCGGCCAGCAGGCGGGAGAAGATACCGTTGATCTCGAACAGGGTGCTGCTGGCATCCATGCCGCGGCTGGTCTGCTCCACCAGGGCCACCAGGTGGTTGGTCACCTTGGCTGGTGCCGACAGCACCAGGGCAACCTGGGATTGGCCGTGGGTATTCACCGCGATATCGGCGACCCGTAAAAAACGCTCTGCATCGGCCAGTGACGACCCGCCAAACTTCAACACTCTCATCGCTATCTCCCTGTATTCCCTGCAAATTGATCCGCTAATCGGTCTGAAAACTGTCTGAAAACAACCCAACAAAAAAGGCCCGTACTGGGTGGGTACGGGCCTTTTTCTGATTTCTGTGCTTGTTCGTCAGCGCATCAACCGGCCCCAGTGCCACCTGTGGTGGTACCGGTAATAATGGTGGTGGTGATGATGACGCTGGTGAATAACTGCATGACGAACACTCTTGAACGAAGCTGGTTTTTAGCAATACCGCGCCGGGCGCCGGGCTGTCAACCTAAACCTCTTTGCCAAGTTTGCGGGCAAGGTCTTTGCAGAGCAGATGGAGCATGTTCAAATCCCGCTGCGGCAGCATGGGCACTCGGTCCATCACCCATTGATGCAGTTTTTCATCCTGCGAAACACCGAGAACACCAAGAATTTCTGCTGTTTTGCTTTTCAGCACCCGAACCTGTCCGGCGTTATCAATATTTTCTGCTAGCACCTCGGGCTCATCGAGCAACTGGCTCAGCTCGTAGGCGTACAGCATGATCGCCTGACCCAGGTTCAGGGACGGGTAGCTCACCTTGAGCGGCAGGTAACTGATGAGATCGACCTGGGCCAGCTGCTCGTTGGAGAGGCCCGACTCCTCGCAACCAAACACGATGGCGACCTTGTCCAGGGAAGGCTTGGCCTTGATCTGGTCACGGATCTCGGCCGGAGTGAGGTAGTGCTGATAACGGCCGCGCTGGCGGGCAGTGGTGGCCACCACCAGATCCATGTCGGCCAGCGCCTCTTCCAGGGTGTCGAACGCCTCGGCCTGGGCCAGGATCTCCTGTGCACCGTGGGCCACCCAGCTCGCTTCTTCCTCTTCGTGCACCCGGCTTGCCACCAGTCGCATGGCATCAAAGCCCATGGTTTTCATGGCGCGGGCGGCGGCGCCCACGTTGGCAGGGCGGGCGGGGGCCACCAGCACAAAATAGAGTTTCATCGGGTCTTCTCCTGAGCAGGGCCGAACGTGCAAACCACAGCGGAACGTCGGCAAAACAGGGGCGCAATCTACCGTTTTCACCCGAAAATTGCCACTTGAACAGACGTTTGAATATTGCCATAGTGGCCAGGAATGTGGACAAATTGCAGCCAATCCCAGGCGCCATCGGCCCGACAGATCACAAGGAAGAGAGAGATGCAGCAGCCATTGGAACAGGCCGTCGCCGAGACGATTCTGCAACGCTTCGAGTCGTTTTACAGCCGGTTTCTCGAAATCACCCAGGGCAGCAAGAGCCGTTTTGAAAACAGCGACTGGCTGGGGGTGCAGCTGGCGGGGCGCGAGCGCATCCGCCTCTATGATCACCACGTGGGGGCGACGGCTGGCTCCATTCGCCAGATGATGGGAGAACACCACGCCACCCAGGAGCTGCTCAAGCGGGTCAAGGGGGCCTTCAGCGACCTGCTGCCCAAGTGCGAGAACTTCGAGGTGGCGGAGTCCTTCTTCAACTCCGTCTACCGCCGCATCTTTCGCCATCGCAACATCCGCGACGAGAACCTCTACATCCACCCCTTCGTCAGCCGCGGTGACAAGCCCGATCTGGGCGCGTTGCTGCGAATCTATCGCACCGATCTCGCCCACCTTCCGCAGACCCTGAGCCAGCTCTTGGGGGATTACAGCTTCACCCTGCCCTATGAGGACAAACAGCGGGATATTGTCGATATCCATCGTCATCTTGCCGAGAACGGCCCGCATATTCTGCACGATGAGCCTTTCGCCATCGAGCTATTGAGAGAGGTCTTCTACCGCAACAAGGGGGCCTATCTGGTGGGGCTGATCCGGGCAAGGGAGCAGGTCTTTCCCTTCATCCTGCCCCTGCTCAGCACCGGCCAGAGCATCTATGTGGATACCGTCATCTTCGAGCCGGATCTCGCCTCCATCGTGTTCGGCTTCGCCCGCGCCTACTTCATGGTCTATGCCCCGGTGCCGGCGCTGTTCGTCGCCTTCTTGCGCCAGATCATGCCTCACAAGCCGGACTACGAGATCTACAACGCCATCGGCTGCCAGAAGCACGGCAAGACAGAGCTCTATCGCCACTATCAGCACCATCTGGCCCAGAGTCGCGAGCAGTTCGTCATCGCGCCGGGCATCAAGGGAATGGTGATGAGCGTGTTCACCCTCCCCTCCTACGACGTGGTGTTCAAGGTGATAAAAGACGAGTTCACGCCTCCCAAGGACGTGAGCCACGAGCAGGTGAAGGCGAAGTACCGGCTGGTAAAGCAGCACGACCGGGTGGGACGGATGGCCGATACTCAAGAGTTCACCAACTTCGAGTTTCCCCTCGATCGCATCTCGCCGGAGCTGCTGGCCGAGCTCAAGGCGGTGGCCCCCTCGGCGCTCACCATCACCGCCGACAAGCTGGTGATCAAGCACCTCTACACAGAGCGCAAGATGATCCCGCTCAACCTCTATCTGGACAAGGCGGACGAGCAGCAGACCCGGCTCGCGCTGGAGGAGTATGGCAACGCCATCAAGCAGCTGGCGGCAGCCAACATCTTCCCGGGGGACATGCTGTTCAAGAACTTCGGCGTCACCCGCCACGGCCGGGTGGTGTTCTACGACTATGACGAGATCTGCTACATGACGGAGTGCAACTTCCGCCAGATCCCGCCACCGCGCTACCCCGAGGACGAGTGGAGCGCCGAGCCCTGGTATTCGGTGGCCCCCAACGACATCTTCCCCGAGGAGTTCGCCACCTTCCTGCTGCAAAAGCCGCAGGTGCGCGAGATCATGCTGGCGCTGCACAAGGAGATGTTCGACGCCAACTACTGGAAGATGCTGCAGAGCAACATCAAGGAGGGGGTGTTCGAGGATGTCTATCCCTACCGGCGCAAGAAGCGTTTCAAGTTCCAGCGTGGCGGCTAGCCGATCCGCGCCCCGTTGCAAAAGGGAGTGCAAATAGCAAAAGGGACGCCGTGGCGTCCCTTTCTGCATCCAGCTGCGCGCTACGACAGCCTCTGACAAAAACGTCAGTTACTTGGCGACAGGCATGGCATCGAAGGTGAGCAGTGCCGCCTTGTTGGCGTCGCTCAGCACCAGCTGCTGGCCGCTGATCTGGAAGCTCGCCACTTTCTCCAGCTTCTGCAGGTAGAGCATCTCCTTGCCGGCCAGCTCGCCCATGCACATCATGCGGGTCGAGCCCATGGGGCCCAGCGCCAGTACCCCGTCACCCTGCTGGGTGATGCTGCCGAAATAGCGGTTGCAGCCGCCTTTGCCCGCCACCTTGTCACCGGCGACTTGCAGGGTAAAGGTGTCGCCGCTCGCCCCTTGCAGTTGCCAGGTGGAGGCTTGCAGTTGCGTCAGTTTGGAACCAGTGGCCATGGCGCAGCCCCCCAGGGCCAGCGCGGCCAGCAGAGTCAGTTTCTTGTTCATGGATTCACCTCTCGATATCAGCGAAATAGGGGAAGAAACAGGATGATGGGGGCCTGTGTATCATGAGAGCGGAGCAAATCAAAACTGTTTTATTGTGATCGGGGTTCCCTTTACTAACAGCTGGCATGTGCCATGCTTGTATTCCTGTTCCGGACCCAGGGAGGGGAAAAGAATGGTCAAATCATCCGTCATCGCACTCGTCTCATGCCTCAGCCTCACCGCCCAGGCCGCCGACTGGGATTTCCTCAAGAACGACACCGACAGCCAGCTCTACGTCAAAAGCTACTCAGGCGTGCTGCTCGGCAGTCAGACTCATCACAACGACAGTTTCGATCTCTGGCTCATCAATACCGGCTATCAATATCCGCTGCACGATGGCGTCAGCCTCTACATGGAAGCAGGCCCAGCCATCGGCCCCAGCAGTGAGCAATCCGGCTACAACCTGAGCTCGGGGGTGCGCTACCAGCTCTCCCCCATGCTCAACATCGGCAGCCAGCTCAAACAGCTGGAGGTGAACAAGCCCAGCACCCTGCTGGAGCTCAACACCAGCCTGCTGCTGACCCCGCAACTGGCCATCACCGCCAACTACGGCGTCAGCGCCTTTCGCACCGAACAATCCCTCAGTGTCGGGGTCGGCTTCAACTTCTAACGGATTCAGATAAGCCGGGTGGCGCTCACCAGCACGCCGTTGAGATCGGCGTAGACGTAGTCACCCGGATGTATGGTCACCCCGGCAAACGACACCACGGCATCCAACTCACCCAGCCCCCGCTTCTCGGTTTTGACCGGGCAGGGTGCCAGCGCCTTGACCCCCAGCGCCAGCGTCGCCAGCGTGCCCACGTCGCGCACGGCACCGTAGATCACGATTCCTTCCCAGCCCTGCTCCGCCGCCTTGATCGCCAGCTGATCGCCGAGCAAGGCGCGGCGCAGGGAGCCACCGCCATCGATCACCATCACCCGCCCCTGTCCGGGCCGGTTGACCAGCTCCCGCACCAGGCTGTTGTCCTCGTAACAGGAGAGAGTGACCGCCTGGCCGTGAAACAGCGCCTTGCCACCAAAATTTTGAAACAGCGGCTCCGCCACCTGCAGGGCATCGCCGTACTCGTCGCAGAGATCGGGCAGTAGATCCAGCATCATAAGTCTCCTTCCATGGACATGAATTCGCTCATTCTTTCATCAAGCAGAGCCCCTGACAATCCAGTGGGATTCAATTCTGCCCAGATGGTGTGGCTCCCCTGCCAGCAAAACCGGCAGCAGCCAGAGCTCCCCCTGTTCCACCCAGTAGATGGCATTCTGACCAAAACGGGCTGCCAGTTGGATGGCCTCGCTGCGCGGGCAGGCCAGCAGCAGCGACGACTCCTGCCATGTTTCATCCAGCGAACTGCCCCGGCAAGGTCCCATCACCTGCCAGCCAGGCATGGCTGCAATGGCTCGCCACAAGGCCCTCTGGCGCAGGGTATTACGACGCATTCCCAGCTGGCGACTGGATGGATTCCAGGCCGTCACTATGGCGTAGGCAGGCCATTTCGGCGCCGAAAAGGGTGCAATAAAGCAGATTTTTCTGTAGTTTTCCCACAAATTCATGTCAACCACATGTTACATTCCATTACATTTTATAGGGGCGAAAATGGGGGCAACCCCAAGTATCATGCTGTGAACTCAGGGTTTGACCTATATCAAACCAGAGTTAAAAAGTTGCTATCTGACGGCAAAGAGTGTTGTTATGCGCCTGTTAACTGATAAAATGCAGCCACTTTTGTAATGGACTACCTTTCCAGGCTTCTCTCGCTCAGACTTATTGAGAGCCTATGTGTGGCACAGGGATGTTTGCCAACGCTGATGCCAAATTCGCGATAATCCGACCTGATATTCATACCCAGGATGACGTAATTAATTTTCAGGACCGGTCGGGTAACGCCAAAGAGTGTTAAAATTTAGATAATTAACTGATAAGAATCTGGGAATACTCATGCAAACACCACACATTCTGATCGTCGAAGACGAACTGGTCACTCGCAATACCCTGAAAAGCATCTTCGAGGCTGAGGGCTATATCGTGCTCGAAGCCAACAATGGCGACGAGATGCATCAGGCCCTGACTGCCCACACCATCAACCTGGTGATCATGGACATCAACCTGCCGGGCAAGAATGGCCTGCTGCTGGCTCGTGAGCTGCGTGAGGACGACAACATCGCCCTGATGTTCCTGACCGGTCGCGACAACGAAGTGGACAAGATCCTGGGTCTGGAAATCGGCGCCGACGATTACATCACCAAGCCGTTCAACCCCCGCGAGCTGACCATCCGTGCCCGCAACCTGCTGAGCCGCACCATGAACGTGGCCGCCGGTGGCGAAGAGAAGAAGCTGGTGGAGCGTTACCTGTTCAACGGCTGGGCTCTGGACATCAACAGCCGCGCCTTGGTCAGCCCGGCTGGCGACATGTTCAAGCTGCCGCGCTCCGAGTTCCGTGCCATGCTGCACTTCTGCGAAAACCCGGGCCAGATCCAGACCCGCGCCGAGCTGCTCAAGAAGATGACCGGCCGTGAGCTCAAGCCCCACGACCGTACCGTGGATGTCACCATCCGCCGCATCCGCAAGCACTTCGAGAGCGTCAACGACACCCCCGAGATCATCGCCACCATCCACGGCGAAGGCTATCGCTTCTGCGGCGAGCTGGAGCAGGAGTAATCCTCCCTCCTCCCGAGTTGAAAAGGCGCCGATGGCGCCTTTTTCATTACTGCTTATTTCAGGAGTGCCGGTCAGGCAGTGAGCCTCGCCCAGAAACGGATAACAAAAAGCCCACTCGCAGGAGTGGGCTTTTTGCATCAAGGCTGGAGCGGGCAGCGGGAATCGAACCCGCATCATCAGCTTGGAAGGCTGAGGTAATAGCCATTATACGATGCCCGCTTGGCATCAAAACTTGCTTGGTGTGATGGGGAAACCCCACGACAGACAGCCGTTTCGGCTGAGGTGACAACGGCCTTGGCCATTATCAGGAATTTGGAGCGGGTGATGGGAATCGAACCCACGTATGCAGCTTGGGAAGCTACCGTTCTACCATTGAACTACACCCGCGTCAGGGCCTCTACTATATGCATTTTGCCGCCGAGCGCAATCACCCCGATACAGTTTTTTACCATAAATCAATCTGTTCGACCAACTAATGAGCAGCGCGCCGCTTTTTCCATCAATCGTTTTCACCGGCCGGAATTTACAAGGTTGCCAAGCCTGGGGGGCGAGGATAGTCTTGCGCCACTCGACGCGAGGATGGTGGTAATGGATAAAAAAACGCAAAAACGACTCTATGGCTGGTTGCGCAATCAATCGAGCCACGGCCGGCGCTGGATCGGCCTCTCCATCGGCTTTGGCCTGGGGCAGGGCATCCTGATGGTGGCTCAGGCCTGGCTGCTGGCCACCCTGCTGCACGGCTTCATCATCGAAGACGCCACCCCGGCGGGATCCATTCCCCTCTTCATTACCCTGCTGCTGGTCACCCTTGGCAAGGCGGTGCTGGCCTATGGCCGCGAGGTGGCCAGCTTCAAGGCAGGCAGCGCGGTGCGCCAGGCCATCCGCGAGCTGGTGCTCACCCGCCTCGGCCGGTTGGGACCGGCCTACATCCAGCGTCGACCGGCCGGCAGCTGGGCCAGTCTGCTGCTGGAGCAGATTGAAAACATGCAGGATTTCTTCTCCCGCTACCTGCCGCAGATGGCGATTGCCGTGTTCATTCCGGTGGTGATCCTGGTGGCCGTGTTCCCGGTCAACTGGGCCGCCGGCCTCATTCTGCTGGGCACGGCGCCCCTCATTCCCCTCTTCATGATCCTCGTAGGGGTCGGCGCCGCCGATGCCAACCGCCGCAACTTCCAGGCGCTGGCCCGTCTCTCCGGCCACTTCCTCGATCGCCTGAAGGGGCTGCGCACCCTGCAGCTCTTCATGCGCACCAAGGCGGAAGGGGATGCCATTCGCGATGCCTCGGAAGATTTTCGCGAACGCACCATGGAGGTGCTGCGCCTTGCCTTCCTCAGCACCGCCGTACTGGAATTCTTCGCTGCCCTCTCGGTGGCGCTGGTGGCCGTCTACTTCGGTTTCTCCTATATCGATCACCTGAACTTCGGCCACTATGGCACCAAAGTGACCCTCTTTACCGGCCTGTTCGTGCTGTTTCTCGCTCCCGAGTTCTACGCCCCGCTGCGCGAGCTCGGTGCCCACTACCACGCCAAGGCGCAGGCCATCGGCGCCGCAGAACAGCTGCTGGAGTTCCTCGAGGCCGAGGTGAGTGAACCCGCCTCAGGCAATGCGCCGTTCCATGCCGACTCCCCAATCAGGGTGGAAGCCCGCGCCCTGGAGGTGCTGAGCGCCGAGGGCAAGGTGCTGGTCGGCCCCATCAACTTCACCCTGGAAGCGGGTTCACGCACTGCCCTCATCGGCATCAGCGGCGCCGGCAAGAGCTCGCTGGTCAACGCCCTGCTCGGCTTTGCCCCCTATCGCGGCGAGCTCAAGGTCAACGGCCAGGAGCTGGCCAGCCTCGACATGAGCCAGTGGCGCAGGCAGCTGGGCTGGCTCTCCCAGAACCCCCAGCTGTTCCACGCCTCGCTGCGTGACAATCTGCTGCTGGCCAAGCCCGCCGCCAGTGACGACGAACTGGAAGAGGCCCTGAAACGGGCCCAGGCATGGGAGTTCGCCATGGAGAAGGGGCTCGACTATGCGGTGGGGGATCAGGCCGGCGGCCTCTCGGTCGGGCAGGCCCAGCGTCTGGCGCTGGCCCGTACCCTGCTCAAGTCCACCCAGCTGATGGTGCTGGACGAGCCGACCGCCAGCCTGGATCGCCACTCCGAGCGAGCCATCATGACCACGCTGGAGCAGGTCATCGCCAACCAGACCCTGCTGATGATCACCCACCGCCTCGATCAGCTCACCAAGATGGACCAGATCCTGGTGCTGGAGCGTGGCAAGCTGGTGGAGCAAGGCAACTTCCAGCAACTCAGCACCGCGCAGGGGCCGTTTGCCCGCCTGCTCTCCCAACGTAACGAGGGTTCTCTCGATGACTGATCTCTTGCCGTTTCTGCGCCTCTATCGCCAGCACTGGCTCAGCCTCTCCATCGGTCTGCTGCTGGCCCTGGTCACCCTGGCGGCCGGGATGGGACTGCTGTCGCTCTCCGGCTGGTTTCTCTCCGCCGCCGCCGTGGCGGGGCTGACGGCGGCCACCCGCGATCACTTCAACTACATGACGCCGGCCGGCGGGGTGCGCTTCTTCTCCATCATCCGCACTGCCGGCCGCTGGGGTGAGCGAGTGGTGAGCCACGACGCCACCTTCCGGGTACTGACCCGGCTGCGGGTCTGGTTCTGGCAAAAGCTCTCGCCGCTCTCCACCGGCGCCCTGGCTGGCTTTCGCCAGGCGGACCTGCTCAACCGGCTGGTGGCCGACATCGACGCCATGGACCACGTCTACCTGCGGCTGGTCACCCCCATAGGGGCGGCCCTGCTCAGCACCGCCGGTCTGGTGCTCTTTCTCTCCTTCTTTGACAGCGAGCTGGCCCTCACCCTGGGTGCCATCCTGCTGTTTGGCATGATTGCCCTGCCGCTGGTGTTCTATTTCCTCGGCCGCAAGCCCGGACAGGCGCTGATAGCGGAAAAATCGAGCCTGCGTACCCGTCTGGTGGACTATCTGGACGGTCAGGCCGAGCTGCAGATGTTTGCCGCCGCCCCTCGGGCGCGTGACGAGCTGCAGCAGGCCGAGCAGGCGCTGATCCAGGCCCAGGCCCGCATGGCCCGGGTGAGCGGGCTGGCCAACGGCTCGGTGCAACTGCTGAGCGGCTGGACCCTCACCCTGATGCTGTGGCTGGCCGGCCACGGGGTGGCTGGCGCTGCGCCGGATCCCATCACGGCGCTGATGGTGTTCGCCACCCTGGCCAGCTTCGAGGCACTGATGCCGCTGGCCGGTGCCTTCCAGCACCTCTCCACCAGCCTCACCTCGGCCCGCCGCCTCAACGAGATCCTGCAAGAGGCCAAGGCCCCCGAGTGGGGCAACGAAGAGCGCCACGCGCAACAGGGTGCACTGCAGATAAGCGACCTCTATTTCAGCTACCCAGGCAACCCGCAGCCGGTGCTGCGCGGCTGCACCCTGCAGTTGCAGGCCGGCGAGAAGCTGGCGCTGCTGGGCCAGACCGGCTGTGGCAAGTCCACTCTGATGGGACTGCTGACCCGCGAATGGCACCCGCAGGCCGGCAAGATCCTGCTCGATGGCAAACCTCTCACCGACTACAGCGAAGGGGCGCTGCGCGCCTCTCTCTCGGTGGTGAGCCAGCGGGTGCACCTGTTTGCCGATACCCTGCGCGGCAACCTCAAGCTGGCCGCCCCCCATGCCAGTGACGAGCAGCTGGTGCAGGTGCTGACCCAGGTCGGCCTTGCCAACCTGCTGGAAGATGACAACGGCCACAGCGACAGCGGGCTCGATGCCTGGCTGGGGGATGGCGGCCGGCCGCTCTCCGGTGGCGAGCGTCGCCGCATCGGCATCGCTCGCGCCCTGCTGCACGACGCGCCGCTCTGGCTGCTGGATGAGCCGACCGAAGGGCTCGACAGCCAGACCGAGCGGGAGATCATGGAACTGTTGTTCCGGCTGGGGGCGGATCGCACCCTGCTGCTCATCTCCCACCGTTTGCTGGGACTGGAGCAGATGGACCGGATCGCCCTGATGGAAGAGGGGCAGATCCGCCTCTGCGCCCCCCATCAGGCGCTGCTGGCCGATGATTACTACCGCAGCCTGCATCAGCGGCTGGCGCCGGCCTGATGAGCAACGAGAGAGGGGCGCCCGGTGCGCCCCTCTCTCATGACAGCAGGCCAGTCATCTTTGCCGGCAGCGTGAAGCCGCACGGGCAACACAGGGCCGGATCCTTGTCACACCCCGCCCATACGGCTAAAAATGGGGCTGGTCGCCACCGTCGACTGGCCCCTATAATGGCCCCTTCGCTATTCCACAAGATGCCGACATGGAGCGCCTGCGCCTTGCTACTGTCCTCATCACCGACACAAGATACGAGACGATGAAACGCCTGATCCTGATGATGCCCCTGATTGCCTCCGGCTGCGCCGACTTTGCCTTCAACAGCAATCTGGACAAAGAGAACTTCGACGAGTACTTCAAGCCAGGCAGCGTTCAGATCTATGAACAGGGCCAGCTGGCCGATCTCAACTACCTCTACCTCGGCACCGTCGAAGGGGAATCCTGCCAGAGCGATGCCAAGCAGCCGATCCCCAACGCCGGTGAGGCCCGTACCCTGGCCCGCCGCCGCGTGGCCGACATGGGCGGCAACGGCGTCACCTTCGACAAGTGCGCCGAATTCAGCGACACCCCGGGTTGCCTGAAACAGGTGATCTGCTACGGTCAGGCGCTGAAAGTCGCCACCGAGAAATAAGCGTCAACTGCAAGGAGCCTGCATGGCACTGGCCATCGTTCGCCTCGGCACACCCCGCCTGCCCGACGAGGGGCTGCGGATCGGCACAGTGCGCCGCCCGCCCCGCGGCGTGCCCAAAACCGAGTTTGCCAGCCAGGATTGGTACGACGTCTGGTTCCCCAATCTCGCCCCCAGCAACGACACCATGAAGCTGGGTCAGGCTGCCGAGACGCCCGCCCAGTGGAGCGCCTTCTGCAAACAGTACAAGGCGGAGCTGGCCACTCCCGCCGCCAGGCACGATCTGGCGCTGCTGGCCGCCCTCTCCCACACCACCAACCTGTCGGTGGGCTGTTACTGCGAGCAGGAGTCCAGCTGTCATCGCGCCATCTTGCGCGAGCAACTGACCGCCGCCGGCGCCGCCATGCGCGCCGAGTAACGCCGCTCACATCAGACAGAAAAGGGCATCTCTCGATGCCCTTTTGCTTTGCTGCCGCACTTGCCGACCTCTAGCGGACCAGCTGACGTAGCCGCGCCTCCTGCTCGGCGGTGATGCCGGCGGCCACCGCGGCGTCCGGCGCGCCGGCTAGCCACTCGGCCACATCCGCCACCGTCTCTTCCAGCGGCCGAAAGTTGAGGCCCTGTACGATGGCCGCCTCGGCGCTGATGAGGCCATAGCCGGCATACTCGGGTTGTGCTTTGGGCAACAGGGTCGGGTAGCTCTGCCAGGGCTCCACCCCGGCGGCCAGCAGCACAGGCCACGGCGCCCATTCGGGCAGGATCGGGGTCGCGGGGGCCAGCCTGGCGGCCAGGCGATCCACCCAGTCGCTCAGCGCGATACCGGGCTTGACCAGATTGAAGATGCCGCTCAATTGCTGCTCGGCGGCCCGCAGCACGAACTCGGCGCAGTCGCGCACGTCCAGATATTGCAACCGATCTTCCCCCTGCCCCGGCAGCAGCCAGGGGCCGCCCCGCTGCACCCGCGTGACCCACCAGGCCAGCCGGCCGGTGGGATCATGGGGGCCGCACAAGACGCCTGGGCGCAAGATGCAGAGCCGCTCGCCCCAGCGGGCACGATAGGTCGCCTCGCACAGCACCTTGAGGGGACCGTAATCTTCCGGCTGCTCCCCCTCGGCAATCTCGTGCAGCGGCGCCGACTCGTCCTGCCCGGGTTGGGCGAAGTCGCGATAGACACTGATGGTGGAGATGAAGATCAGCCGCTCGCAGCGCCCGAGCAGGGCGGCCGAGAGGCTCGCCGCCTGTTCGGGGCGATAGCAGCAGGTGTCGATGGCCAGATCCCAGCCATCCTGATGGTGATGCAGCGGGGTCAGGTCCCGATCCCGGTCCCCCTGCAGCTGGGTGAGCTCGCGCCAGTCCGGATGCTGGCGCCGGCCACGATTGAACAAGGTCACCTCGTGGCCCCAGTCCAGCGCCAGTGAGGCGAGATGGCGACCCAGAAATCCGGTGCCGCCGATGATCAGCAGTTTCATCCCTGTCTCTCCTGTGCGGCGCGGCCCATCCTCGATGGCCACGCCGGTTGTGCCGGCCCGCCCTGCCGGCGGACGGACCTTTCACTCTTCCTGCGCTCACCCTACGCAAGTTGGCGGCGCGATACAGCCTTCGGGCGGCCGGGATGGGAGCAAGATCACGGCAAGCGGGTACGCCTGCGTTTTGAGGGCCGCTGTGCTACATTGCCGAGGTTTTCAGTCAGGATCCGCCATGAAGTTCGAAATCGACACCCTGGGTATCATCCGCTCTCCCTACAAGGAGAAGTTTGCCATCCCGCGCCAGCCCGGTCTGGTCAAATCGGCCCGCGCCCGCCTCGAGCTGCTGCCCCCCTACGATCAACCGGACGTGCTGCGCGGCATCGAGCAGTTCTCCCACCTCTGGCTCAGCTTCGTGTTTCACCAGACCATGGCACAGGGCTGGCACCCGACGGTGCGCCCGCCGCGCCTGGGCGGCAACGAGCGGGTCGGGGTGTTTGCCACCCGCACCACCTTTCGTCCCAACCCCCTCGGCCTCTCGGTAGTCGAGCTGCACGAGGTCGGCCGTGCGCGCGGCAAGCTCTGGCTCGAGCTGGGGGCGGTGGACCTGCTCGATGGCACCCCCATCGTCGACATCAAGCCCTATGTCCCCTATGCCGACAGCCTGCCGGATGCCCGCGGCGGTTTCGCCCCCGATGCCCCCACTCCACCGCTGGTGGTGAGTTTCAGCCCCGAGGCGGAGCTGCAGCTGCAGCCCTGGCTCAAGGCCCACCCCGAGCTGCGCCTGCTGGTGAGCGAAGTGCTGGCCCAGGATCCCCGCCCCGCCTACAAGAAGGGCAAGCCGGATGACAAGGAGTACGGCGTCAGGCTGTTTGACTGCAACGTGCGCTTTCGCATCAGCGAGCCCAGTTGTCTAGTGCTCGCCATCGAGCCGGCCCAGTGAGCCAGCCATAAAAAAACCACCCGTTCGGGTGGTTTTTTGTCAGTCGTGATCCTTGTGCCTGAGGGCAATCTGGCGGAATTCCTCCTCGCAGGCGAGGAAGGCGTCGACGATGGCCGGATCGAAATGGCGGCCACGCCCCTCCACTATGATGGTTCTGGCCTGCTCATGGCTGAAGGCGGGCTTGTAGACCCGTTTTGAGATGAGGGCGTCGTAGACATCCGCCAGCGCCATCAGCCGCCCCGACAAGGGGATCGCTTCCCCCGCCAGCCCAGCCGGATAGCCGCTGCCATCCCACTTCTCGTGGTGAGTGAGGGAGATCTCCCGCGCCAGCCGCAGGAAGGAGTTGGAACCGAGCTGGGCTTCGGCGCTCGCCAGCGCATCGGCGCCAATCTGGGGGTGGCGCTTCATGATGGCGAACTCCTCGTCCGTCAGCTTGCCCGGCTTGAGCAGGATGGCATCGGGAATGCCCACCTTGCCCACGTCGTGCAGCGGCGCCGACTTGAACAGCAGATCGATGGTGGCATCGTCCAGCGGATAACGTTCCCAGTCGCTGCGGCTCAGCTGCTCCGCCAGCACCTTGACGTAGAACTGGGTGCGGATGATGTGGGCGCCGGTCTCGTTGTCGCGGGTCTCCGCCAGCGAGGCGAGCCCCAGGATGGCCACGTCCCGGGTCAGGTTGAGCTCGTCCTGGCGCGCCTTCAGCTCGCCGATCATCTGGTTGGTGCCGGCGGCAATCAGGCCGAACTCATCGTCACGGATCACCGGCACCCGCGCCTCCAGATCGCCGCACTGCACCTGCGCCATGGCTCGAGTCTGATGCATCAGTGACAAAGTTAGGTTGCGGCCATAGCCGCGAATGATGAGCCAGAGATAACCGAAGGTCACCATCATCACGAAGGCGATCTCCAGCAAGATGTAGTGCTGGGCATCGAGCCGCGGCAGGCTCTTGTCCACTGTAACCAGCCACTCCAGATCCTTGTTGAACAGCAGGAAGAACACAGCGCCAAGCAGGGTCAGGGTGGTGAAGGCGAACAGGGAGAACTTGCGGGAAACCGGCATGGCCAGCGGCTGGTTCAGCACCAGACAGGCCTGATGCTCCCGCAGCTTGGCACGCTGCCAGTCCCGCTGCAGCGAGAGATCCGCCGCCACCAGAAAGCCCAGGGTGCTCATTCCCAGCAGGATCTTGAGGTGGCTTTCCAGCGGAAAATCATACCGGATGCCGTTGTAGCCAGAGAGCAGCAAGGCCCCCAGCAGGTAGAAGCCCACCTCCAGCCCGAAGCCTCCCAGCCCCTGACCGGACAGCGTCACCTTGCGCAGCAGCTGATCGCGCAGGACAAACATGATGCCAAAGGTCACCAGCGCGGGCCCCAGCAGCTGGGGCAGCGTCAGGCTCTCCAGGAATGGGCAGACCTGCAGCCCGTAAAGACAAAACAGTGACAGCGTCACCCCGTAGTGAAGGGCGCAGCGCCCCGTGATCCTCTGCATGATTCCACCCAAACCTTATCGTCATGACGGCGGGGAGATGACCCCGCCCCTCACAGGCGCCGCAACAGCAGGCTCCCGATCGAATAGCCAGCGCCAAACGAGCAGAGCACGCCGCGGGCCCCCGCGGGAAGGTCGCGATTGTACAGATGGAACGCGATAATGGAACCCGCCGAGCTGGTGTTGCCGTAGCTGTCGAGGATCACCGGCGCCTCCTGCTGGCTGGCATCGTGGCCGAGCAGCTTGCGGGCGATGAACTGGTTCATGGTCAGATTGGCCTGGTGGAGCCAGAGCCGGTTCAGGCTCTCGGCAGTCCAGCCCTGCTCATCGAGCTGGCCGGCGATCTGGTCGCACACCAGCGGCAGCACCTCCTTGAACACCTTGCGCCCCTGCTGGCGGAACAGCTTGTCATCGCCGTAACGGGTGCGCGGGCTGAGCCGGTTTAAAAAGCCGAAGTTGTTGCGGATGTTGTTGGAGTACTGGGTCACCAGCTTGCTGGCAACCAGTTGCCAGGGGTTGGCCACCTGACAATCGGCCTCCCGCTCCAGCAGCACGGCGGTACAGGCGTCACCGAAGATGAAGTGGCTGTCTCTGTCGCGAAAATTGAGGTGCCCAGAGCAGATCTCCGGGTTGACTACCAGCGCCAGTCGGGCGGTACCAGCCGCCAGCATGTCCGCCGCCGTCTTGATGCCGAAGGTGGCGGAGGAGCAGGCCACGTTCATGTCAAAGGCCATGCCGCCCGCCCCCAGATAGTGCTGCAGTTCGATGGAGAGGGCTGGATAGGGGCGCGGCATGTTGGAGGCGGCCACTATCACCAGATCTATTTCCCCCGGCTCGCGACCGGCGGCGATCAGCGCCTGCTCAGCGGCGGCCACCGCCATCTCCACCATGATGGAGGGCTTGTCATCGGGTCGCTCGGGCAGCAGCGGCTGCATGATGTCGGGATCCAGCACCCCCTCCTTGCTCACCAGATAACGGCTCTTGATGCCGGAGGCCTTCTCGATGAATTCGCTGCTCGAATGCTGTTTGGCGGGCAGCTGGCCGGCGTCGATGGCGGAAGCGTTCTCCTCGTTGTAGAGATCCACGTACTGGTTGAAGGCGGCCACCAGCGCTTCGTTGCTGACGGCAAAGGGAGGGGTATAGAGGCCTGAGCCACTGATCACGATAGAGGTCATCTTTGCTCCTCGCCGGGTTCACTCCCGGCTTGTTGGTCTGTTCGGGTAGAGAGGGTCACAGCTGGTCGATGGCCGCAGCCAGACCCGCCAGAGTCAGCGGGTGCATGCGCCCGCCGATCAATTCGTTCATCAACTTGATGGAGGGGTGCCAGAGCCACTCCCGCCGCGGGGTGGGATTGATCCACACCAGCTTGGGAAAATGCTGCTGCAAGCGGGCCAGCCACACCTGACCGGCCTCCTCGTTCCAATATTCGACGCTGCCGCCAGGCCAGGTGATCTCGTAGGGGCCCATGGTGGCATCCCCCACCAGGATCACCTTGTAGTCGCTGCCGTAGGTGCGCAGCAGGCGCAGGGTGTCGAAGCGCTCCTCGTGCCTGCGGGCGTTGTCTCGCCAGACAAAGTCGTAGAGACAGTTGTGAAAATAGAAGTACTCCAGGTGCTTGAACTCGTGGCGCAGAGCAGAAAAGAGCCGCTGCACCTCGGCCACGTGGGCATCCATGGAGCCTCCCACGTCGAAGAAGACCAGCAGCTTGACCCCGTTGTGGCGCTCGGGTCTGAGCTTCACATCGAGCCAGCCCTGCCTGGCCGTGCTCCGGATGGTGTCGTCGAGATCCAGCTCATCGGGGTTGCCCTGGCGCACCCAGCGCCTGAGTTTGCGCAGCGCCAGCTGGATGGCCCGTTGTCCCAGAGGGGAATCGTCGCTGAAGTTGCGATAATGGCGCGCCTCCCACACCTTGACCGCCTTGCCATGCTGGCCCTCTCCCCCCATGCGGATCCCTTCCGGGTGAAAACCGCCGTGGCCGAACGGGCTGCTGCCACCGGTGCCGACCCACTTGTTGCCGCCGGCGTGACGCTCCTTCTGCTCGTTCAAGCGCTGGTTGAGGGTCGCCAGCAGCTGATCCAGCCCGCCAAGGGATTGGAGCAACGCCTTCTCCTCGGCGCTCAACAGCCGCTCGAACTCCTTGCGCAGCCACTCATCCGGCAGGCTCTCCGGCAGCAGGGGGATGGCGGCCAGCCCTTCGTAATACTCGGCGAAGGCGCGATCGAAGCGATCGTAGTGAGCCTCGTCTTTTACCAGCAGACAGCGGGCAAGCTGGTAGAACTCATCCATGTCGAGGCTGGCCAGCCGGGCTGCCAGCGCCCCGTGCAAGTCCAGAAGTTCGCGCAGACTGCAGGGGAGCTGGTGGCGGCGCAGGTGGGTAAAAAAGTCGATCAGCATCTAGCTACCACGGCGGGCCAGAAAGGCGAGCTTCTCAAAGAGATACAGGTCCTGCTCGGTCTTGAGCAGGGCACCGTAGAGGGCGGGTACCAGCTTGCCTGGCTCGCGGGCGCGCATCGCCTCGGGGGCGATGTCGTCGGCCAACAGCAGCCGGATCCAGTCCAAGAGTTCCGAGGTGGAGGGTTTCTTGCGCAGCCCCTCTACTTCCCGCAGCTCGAAGAAGAGATCCATCGCCTCACCGAGCAGGCTCTCCTTGAGGTCGGGGTAGTGAAGTTTGACGATGGCCTGCATCTCGGCCTTGACGGGGAAGCGGATGTAGTGGAAGAAGCAGCGGCGCAGGAAGGCATCCGGCAGCTCTTTTTCATTGTTGGAGGTGATGATGACCACTGGCCGCTGGCGGGCCTTGAGCCGCTCGCCGGTCTCGTAGACGTCGAACTCCATCCGATCGAGCTCCTGCAGCAGATCGTTGGGAAACTCGATGTCCGCCTTGTCGATTTCATCGATAAGCAGCACCGGACGCTGGTCGGCAGTGAAAGCCTGCCACAGCTTGCCGCGGCGGATGTAGTGGCTGATCTCCCCCACCCTGGGGTCGCCGAGCTGGGAGTCGCGCAGCCTGGCCACCGCATCGTACTCATATAGCCCCTGCTGGGCCTTGGTGGTGGATTTGATGTGCCAGGCGATAAGCTCGGTGCCCAGATGGCTGGCCACGGCCTCTGCCAGCTCGGTCTTGCCTGTGCCGGGTTCACCCTTGATGAGCAGCGGCTTTTCCAGCACGATGGCGGCATTGACCGCCATCTTGAGCGCCTCCGAGGCGAGATAGCGATCGCTTCCTGCAAATCCCATAACGTCCATTCCTTTGACGACGAGAGACCTTTTCGCGAGGGAGGTCTCAATAAGAAAGAATAAGCTCTATATCTTGTAATAACATATTGTTATAACAAATCGTCACTTCTCATTCAGAAACCACAGGGTAATCTTGTTTCATCGCCGTAACAAACAGGGATAGCACCATGAGCAAAATTTTTGAGGACAACAGCCAGACCATAGGTCACACCCCTCTGGTTCGTCTCAACCGTGTTACCAAGGGCCGCGTGCTGGCCAAGATTGAGAGCCGAAACCCGAGCTTCAGCGTCAAGTGCCGTATCGGCGCCAACCTGATCTGGGATGCCGAGAAGCGCGGCGTTCTGACCAAGGGCAAGGAGATCATCGAACCCACCAGCGGCAACACGGGTATTGCTCTGGCCTTCGTGGCCGCCGCCCGTGGCTATCCCATCACATTGACCATGCCGGCCACCATGAGCCTGGAACGCCGCAAGCTGCTCAAGGCACTCGGCGCCAACCTGGTGCTGACCGAAGGGCCGCTCGGCATGAAGGGCGCCATTGCCAAGGCCAACGAGATCCTCGAGTCCGAGCCCGGCAAATACGTGCTGCTGCAACAGTTTGAAAACCCGGCCAACCCGGAAATCCACGAGAAGACCACTGGTCCCGAGATCTGGGATGCCACCGATGGCGAAGTGGATGTGTTCGTGGCCGGCGTCGGTACCGGCGGCACAATTACCGGTGTCTCCCGCTACCTGAAACAGACCAAGGGCAAGGCGGTGGTCTCCGTCGCCGTCGAACCGAGCGAATCGCCGGTGATCAGCCAGCGTCTGGCCGGTCTTGAAATCAAACCGGGCCCCCACAAGATCCAGGGCATAGGTGCCGGCTTCATCCCGGGCAACCTGGATCTCACCCTGCTGGACCGTGTCGAGCAGGTAAGCAGCGATGACGCCATCGAAATGGCTCGCCGCCTGATGGAAGAGGAGGGCATTCTGGCCGGCATCAGCTCAGGTGCCGCCGTGGTGGCCGCAGCTCGCCTCGCCGAGCTGCCGGAATTTGAAGGCAAGACCATAGTCGTCATCCTGCCGAGCGCTGCCGAGCGTTACCTCTCCAGCGCCCTGTTTGCCGGGGTGTTCAGCGAACAAGAGCTGCAGCAGTAAGTGATCGGATTATTTCAAAACAACGGCGCTCCCAGGAGCGCCGTTTCTTTATGGGCTAGACTGAGCACTTGGCAGCGCCAGTCGACCCCTTATTTTTCGGGGTAAAATAACAAGCAAACCAGTGACGAAAAAAGCAGACATTCTGTGATAAATCTCATATCCTGTGCCGCGTCACGAGGTGTTTGCCGACTAGGTATCACAAAGTAACAAAGTGTTATTTTTCGTTATAAAATAATTTCAGGCCAGCATTGACGCGGCTTGTAGCGCGATAACGGAAAAGAGTTGAGGCAGACACCGAATACTGCACAGAAAATTGACCTGGATTAAACCATTGCAGGTCTGATTTCGTTACTTTACAACATATCCATACTGACACGGTGCGAGAAGGAAGCGTCAAAAGCATCCCTCACACCAAAAAATATCAATAATATGGGGTGAAACCATGTACGAGAAGTCTGTTGTTATTACTGCTGAAAACGGCCTGCACACCCGTCCGGCAGCTCAGTTCGTGAAAGAAGCCAAAGAATTCCAAAGCGAGATCACTGTGGTCTCCGGTGGCAAATCCGCCAGCGCCAAGAGCCTGTTCAAACTGCAGACCCTGGGCCTGACCAAAGGCACCAACGTGACCATCCAGGCCGACGGCCCGGACGCTCAGAAAGCCGTTGAGAAGCTGGTTGCCCTGATGGACGAGCTGGAGTAATCCAGCTTTATTCCTCCCCCACAGTCGTTTTAATAGGAAGGATTATGATATCTGGCATTCTTGCGTCCCCCGGTATCGCATTCGGCAAGGCGCTTCTTCTGAAAGAAGATGAAATCGTTATCAATCAGGGCAAAATCGCTGCCGAACAGATTGATGCCGAAATCAACCGCTTCCTCGAAGCCCGCACCAAGTCAGCCGCACAGCTGGAAGCCATCAAAGAGATGGCCGGTCGCACCTTCGGTGAAGAAAAAGAGGCCATCTTCGAAGGCCACATCATGCTGCTCGAAGATGAAGAGCTGGAAGGGGATATCAGATCCTTCATCAAAGACAACAAGGCCACCGCTGACAAGGCCATCTACGAGGTCATCGAGCAGTACGCGAAGATGATGGCCGAACTGGATGACCCCTATCTGCGTGAGCGCGCCACCGACTTCCGTGACATCGGTACCCGTCTGGTCAAGAACGTACTGGGCATCGCCGTTGTCAACCTGAGCACCATCGACGAAGAGGTGATCCTGGTCGCCAAAGACCTGACCCCGTCCGAAACCGCTCAGATCAACCTGAAATACGTGCTGGGTTTCGTCACCGACATCGGTGGCCGTACTTCCCACACCTCCATCATGGCCCGCTCCCTGGAGCTGCCGGCCATCGTGGGCACCAACGACATCACAGAGCGCGTCAAGAATGGTGACGTGCTGGTGCTGGACGCGATCAACAACCAGATCGTCCTCAACCCGACTGCCGAACAGCTGGCCAAGTTCAAAGAGATCCAGGCCCAGTTCCAGGCCGAGAAAGACGAGCTGGCCAAGCTGAAAGATCTGCCCGCCATCACCCTGGATGGCCATCAGGTCGAAGTGTGCGCCAACATCGGTACCGTCAAGGATACCGAGGGTGCCATCCGCAACGGCGCCGAAGGCGTGGGTCTGTACCGTACCGAGTTCCTGTTCATGGACCGTGACGCGCTGCCGACCGAAGACGAGCAGTTCAAAGCCTACAAAGAAGTGGCCGAAGCGATGCCGGATCAGCCGATCATCGTGCGCACCATGGACATCGGCGGCGACAAAGAACTGCCCTACATGAATTTCCCGAAAGAGATGAACCCCTTCCTGGGCTGGCGTGCCGTGCGGATCTTCTTCGATCGCGCCGACATCATGCACGCCCAGCTGCGGGCCATCCTGCGTGCGTCTGCCTTCGGCAAACTGCGCATCATGTTCCCGATGATCATCTCCGTCGAAGAGTTCCGCAGCCTGAAGGCCACCGTAGAGACGCTGAAAGCCGAACTGCGTGCCGAAGGCAAAGCCTTTGATGAATCCATCGAAGTGGGTATCATGATCGAGACCCCGGCTGCTGCCGTGATGGCTCATCATCTGGCCAAGGAAGTGGATTTCTTCAGTATCGGTACCAACGATTTGACCCAGTACACCCTGGCCGTCGACCGTGGTAACGAGATGATTTCCGCCATGTACAACCCGCTGTCACCCTCCGTCCTGACCCTGATCAAGATGGTTATCGATGCATCCCACGCCGAAGGCAAGTGGACCGGTATGTGTGGTGAACTGGCTGGTGACGAGCGTGCCACCCTGCTGCTGCTGGGTATGGGTCTGGATGAGTTCTCCATGAGCGCCATCTCTGTACCGCGTATCAAGAAGCTTATCCGCAACACCAACTTCGAAGATGTGAAGGCCATGGCTGATCAAGCGCTGAGCTTTGCCACCGCCGCCGAAATCGAAGCCTGTGTAGATAACTTTATTAAGCAGAAGGCAGTCTGCTAAGATCGGCTGCAAACAGCGACAATCATCTCTAGGAGCTTTTACTATGGGTCTGTTTGATAAACTGAAGAAACTGGTTTCCGATGACAGCTCTGATACCGGCGGCATCGAAATTTTTGCCCCGCTGTCAGGCGAAATCGTACCGATCGAAGATGTGCCCGACGTGGTCTTCGCCGAGAAGATCGTCGGTGACGGCATCGCCATCAAGCCGGCCGGCAACAAGATGGTTGCTCCGTGCGACGGCACCATCGGCAAGATCTTCGAGACCAACCACGCGTTCTCGCTGGAATCCGACTCTGGTATCGAGCTGTTCGTTCACTTCGGTATCGACACCGTTGAGCTGAAAGGCGAAGGCTTCAAGCGCATCGCCCAGGAAGGTCAACAGGTCAAGCGCGGTGACACCATCATCGAGTTCGATCTGGCCGTTCTGGAAGCCAAAGCCAAATCTACCCTGACTCCGGTGGTCATCTCCAACATGGACGAGATCAAAGAGCTGGTGAAGATGACGGGTGCCGTGACCGTGGGCGAGACCCCAGTGATCCGCATCAAGAAATAAGGCTGCATGGGCCGAACGCCCATCGCTGCAACAAAAAACCGAAGCCCAGGCTTCGGTTTTTTTATGGGCGCCTTCCAGCTACTCCTTGCCGAAGACCACCTGGTTGCGCCCGTTGCTCTTGGCCTGATAGAGCGCCTTGTCAGCCACCTGCAGCAGGTTGTCGCTGCTCTGGCCCTCGTTTCGGGTGGCACAGCCCAGGCTCATCGTCAGGGAGAAGTTCTGCCCCTCCCACGCGACTACATGGCCGACAAACTGCCGATGCAACTGCTCGGCCCGCTCGACTACCAACTCCGCATCCACCCCGGGCAGGATCAGCAGAAACTCCTCTCCGCCCCAGCGGGCCAGGTGCTCACCGGCTCGCAGCTGGCCGGTCATGATGCGGGCCACCTCGCACAGCGCCGCATCCCCGGCGGGATGCCCGTAGCGATCATTGATCTGCTTGAAGTGATCGATGTCGCCCAGGATCACCGAGAAGGGTTCTCCCTGCAGCCAGAGCGCCTGCAGTTGCTGGCCTGCAGCCCGCCGGTTGCCAAGCTCGGTCAGTGGATCGGTGCAGGAGATCCGGCTCACCTCCTCTATCATGCAGTGCAGATCGTGGATGTCGCGCAAGGTTACTATGTGCCAGCCCGGCATGGCATCGGCTTTCAACTGGGCCGTGATGGTAAACCAGCGCTGCTGGCCGTTCTTGCAGTAAAGCAGGGCATTCATCTCGGCCACCGCAGCCCCGCTTGCCAGGCTGCTCATCACCGCCTGGTTCCAGCGCCCAATCGCCTGGGCCCTGCTCTCTTCATCGCGATAGACGGTGGCAAACCAGCTGGCCATGTCAGGCAGATCCGTCAGGTCGTAACCCAGTTGCGCCACGAAAGCCCGGTTCACGAACCTGTGATGGCGGGCGGGGATCTCCGACAGCCGGGTGGGGATGCTGTCCAGCGTCTCGCTGCAGGCCGATTCCGAGATCAGGATCGGAAACGGGATCACGTCGAAGGAGCGAAACAGGATCTGCTGCAGCTCGGTCAGGATCACGGGATCTGTGATGGTCAAGGTAATTCCCTTCACCTGTTGAGGATTTTATTAAAGGTAAATGAGGGGAGAAGAGGGGTAAAGCCCTCATTGAACTGGGCTGGGTGCCCGGTTCCCGGCCGCTGCACACTCTGCTCTGCGGCTTTGCATCAACCGTTCGCCACCCTAGCAGCCTCTCCTGGATGAGCGAAACCAGTTCTTCGACCGGCGCGCTGCCGGCCTGTTACAAATAACATGTTAAAAACACACAGAGATCAAGGTTTTGACACATCTTCGCAGTAACATGGAAAAAGTGGCCCGGAGGCAGGACGCCCACCCGATGAGACCACCCGTGATGCAATGCAAGCCCCGAGAAGGATATGAACATGTTGAAAAATACCGAACAACGTTATGGCAGCCTGAGCATAGGGCTGCACTGGTTGACCCTGCTGCTGATGATCGCCGTCTATGCGCTGATGGAGTTCAGGGACATCTTCCCCAAAGGGTCGGCCGGCCGCGACCTGATGAAGGAGTTTCACTTCATGGTGGGCCTGCTGATCCTGGCGCTGGTGGTGGTGCGCCTGCTGGTACGCGCGAGCAGCCCCTCACCGCGCATCGTGCCCGAGCTCTCCCCCCTGATGCTCAAGCTGGCCAAACTTGCCCACCTGGCGCTCTATGGCTTCCTGATCCTCACCCCGCTGCTGGGCTGGCTGCTGCTGAGCGCGGGTGGCAAGCCCATCCCCTTCTTCGGCCTTGAGCTTCCCGCCCTCATCGCCCCCAACGACAGCCTGAAGGGCACCATCAAGGAGCTGCACGAGACGCTGGCCAACATTGGCTATGCCCTGATTGCCCTGCACGCGGCGGCATCCATCTACCACCACCACGTACTCAAGGACAACACCCTGACCAATATGCTGCCCGAGCGCAAATAGCCAGCGAGACGGGTTGCACACCAACAAGAAGGCCCCTTTGACAGGGGCCTTCTTGTTCATGAATGGTCATGGATAACGCGCTGTCATCCAGGCAGCACCACCCGGCTTTCGCCGCCGCCGAGGGCCTCCACCCTTACCTGCACGCCGATCCGCTCCACCAGGGTCTGCACGTGGGAGATGACCCCGATCTGGCGGCCGGCCGCCTGCAGGGAGTCCAGGCTTGAGAGCGCCAGATCCAGGCTATCGGGATCGAGCGTGCCGAAGCCCTCGTCGATAAAAAGCGATTCGACCTGGGTCTGGCGCGACGACAGGCTGGAGAGGGCCAGCGCCAGCGCCAGCGACACCAGGAAGCTCTCGCCGCCGGAGAGGGAGTCTACCGAGCGCACCTCGTCCCCCATGTCGAGATCCACCACCTGCAGCGCCAGATCGGTGCCGGGCACCCGCTCCAGTCGATAGCGAGGGGAGAGCTCGGCAAGCTGGGCGTTGGCCTCCAGCAGCAACCGCTCCAGGGTGAGGCTCTGGGCGAAGGTTCGCAACTTGGCACCGCTGGCCGAGCCGATAAGATCGGAGAGTCGCTGCCAGTGATCCGCCACCGCCTGCTGGGCGGCCAGCTCCTCCTGCAGGGTGCCCGCCTTGAGGGCAGCCGCCTCGGCCTGGGCCAGCGTGCTCTTGCACTGGAACAGCTGCTCGTCGAGGGCGCGGCAGTGCGCCTCCAACGCCGTCAGCCGGCTGTCGAGCTCCTCTGGCGCCAGTGCAGCCAGCTCGGGGTGATGCTCGCGATAACGATCCCGCTTGCTCTCCTCCAGCGCCAGCGCCCGCTGCCGCTCGGTCAAACGGGTACGCGCCTCGGCGCGGGCATCCTCCAGCGCCTGCAAGACGGCGCGGCGCGCCTTGAGCTCATCCGGACTCATGGCCAGCAGGCGGCGCAGGTCATATTCGGCGATGCCGAGGCTGCTGGCGTGGGCAGCCCAGCGCCCCAGCACCTCCCGCCGCCGCCGGCTGCTCACCTGCTTCTCCTGCTCCAGATGGCTGAGACGGGCCTTGAGCTCGGTCTGGCGCTCACGCAGGGCGCGGGCCGCCCCCTGCATCGCCTCCAGCTCGCTGGCCAGCTGCTGCAGCCGCTGCTGCCAGCGATGCTCGACCAGGGCAATCTCCTCGCCCCCCAAGCAAGTGGCGCGGCTGGTGACCAGCCCCTGCCGTTGCTGTTCATGCTCCTTGTAGTCGCGCTCGAGCTTGTGCAGCAGCTCGCGCTGGGTCTGCAGGCGCGCCTCCTGGGCGCTCAGGGCCGGGGTGAGGCTGGCAATCTCGCCAGCCAGCCGCTCCCACTCGCTCTGGCCGTGCAGCCAGGCCTCGCAGGCCCGCTGCCACTCGAGCCACTGCTGGCTGCCCAGCCACTGGCGCCAGGGCTGGCCTCCCATCTGCTCGTCGAGCCGGTTGCCCCCCTGCTCGAGGCGCTGGCGCAGGGTCGCCTCCTGCTCGCCCATGGCCTTCACCTCCCCCTCCAGGGCGATGCGCTGGCGGTCGGCCTCCTGCCACTGCTGCTCGAACTGCTGGTGCTGGCTGGCCAGCTGGCTCAACTGCTGGCGCACGGCCTGCAACTGCTGCTGCCCCTGCTGGGCCTCACGCAGTTGCTGCTGGCTGTGGGCCAGCCCCTGCTCCAGGCTCTGGCCACGGCCCAGCAGGGTACTCATCAATTCGTTCCACTCAATTGGGCTCTGACCTAGCGGCGGCGGATGGCCGAGCAGGGTATCGCCTCCCAGCTGTTGCCAGCGCAAGGTCAGCTGCTCGGCGCGCGTCTCCAGCTCAGGCAGATGTTGCTGGCGCACCGCCAGCTGGCGAGCCAGCTCCTGGCGCTCGCTCTCGCACTGGATGTATTGGTGATTGAACCGCTCCCACTCGAGCTCGAGGCCGCGGGCGCGCTCCGCCAGCTGACCCAGAATGCCCGCCACCTGCGGCTGGCTCTGGTGATAGGGGTGCTCCTCGGCACCGCACAGCGGGCAAGGTTCACCGTCGCGCAAAATGTGGCGATGCTGCTCGAAACTGGCGATGGCACGGGACTGCTCCAGCGCGTGGCGCGCCTCGTCCCGCTGCAGGGCAAGCCGCTCACGGGCCGGCGCCAGCTCGTCGCCGAGGATGGCCAGCTTGCCGAGCGCCTGCTCCAGCTGGGCGATCTCCTGCTGCAGGCGACCATGCTGCTCGCCGTGATTGCGGCCATAGTCCGCCAGCTCCAGCAACTGGCGCAGCTGACCCAGCTGTTCGGTCTGCTGCTGCCACTGCTCCTGCGCCTTGGCCAGTCGCCCCTCCCACTGCTGCTCCTGCAGCTCGTGCTGTTGCTGCTGCAGCCGCTCCTGCTCGCGCTGCCAGTAGTCGCGCTCCTGCTGCCCCTGCTCAAGCTGGTGCTGCAACTGCCTGAGGGCACGCAGCTTGTGCTCGCGCAGGGTAAGGAGCTGCTGCAGCCTGTCGGCATCTTCGGCCCAATCCTGCATGGCGGTGAGCAGGGGCTGCCATTGGCGGGCCACCGGCGCCAGCTCCTTGTGCTCCTCAAGCCAGGCGCCCCACTGCTGGTGCTGGGCCTTGAGCAGATCCACCTGCTGGCGCTGCTGGTGCCAGCCCTGCTCCAGGGTGAGCTGCACCTCCCGCTCCTGCGTTCCCTCCTGCTGGATCTTCTGCAGTTGCTGCTGCTTTTCCCTAATGCGGGTATCGAGCTCCTGCGCCCGCTTGAGCTCGGGCTGCAGGGCGCCCCACTCGCGCTCGGCGGCGATCTTCTCAGCCAGCAGCTGCTGCTCGGTGAGGGCGCTCTGCTGGGTCTGCTCCTCCAGCTTGCCAAGCTCGGGGCCGAGCTCGGCCAGCAGTTTCTCCTGCTGCTGCACCTCCAGAGTGAGGCGAGCCAGCTCGTCGTGATCGGCGCGGGCCACCTGGGCCTGCTCGGCGCGGGCAAACTCCTCGCGCTCGGGGGCGGCCGCACCGTGGGCCACCTCTGCGGCGGCAAGGGCCGCCTCCCCCTCCTGACAAGCCTGCAACTGGGCGGCGATGCGGCCGTTGAGGTCGCGCAAGTCCTGCATCAGTTGCTGTTGTTGTTGCTCGTGTTTGAGGCTGGTGGCGAGGCTGACCTGCTGGCTCACCCACTGCTCGCGGGTAGCCTCGTCCATCAGCGCCACGTCGCCGAGCCGCTGGCTGATGGCGGCCAGTTGCTGCTGCTCCTCCCGCGCCCGTTCATGGGTTTGGATCGAAATGGCGGAGTAGAGCTCAGTGCCGGTCATCCGTTCGAGCAGGGCCGAACGCTCGTCGGCGCTCGACTTGAGGAAGGCGGCAAACTCCCCCTGCGGCAGGATGACGGCGCGGCGAAACTGCTCCCAGGAGAGCCCCACCAGCTCGTCGATACGATCCTGCAGCTCCCGCTTGCTGCCACTGAACACCTGGCCCGACGCCACGTCGGTCAGGCTGCGCTCCTGAGCCTGAAAGCGCCCCTCGGCGCGGTTGCGGGCCCGGCGCACCGCCCAGCGGGCCAGCCAGGTGCGACCGTCACAGCCGCGAAACTGCACCTCGGCAAAGCCGCTGGCGTGGCCGCGGCTGAGGATGCCGCGCACGTCGTTGGCCTTGAGCTTTTCCTCGTCGTCCGCGCGGCCCACTTCGGCCACGTTCTTGCGGTTGGCGACAAAGCGCGGCATTTCGTCATAGAGCGCCAGACAGATGGCGTCGAGCAAGGTGCTCTTGCCGGCTCCCGTGTTGCCGGTGATGGCGAACAGTCCGGTGGCGCCCAGGGCCCCTTTGGTAAAGTCGATAGTGAAGGGGCCGGTCAGGCTGGCCAGATTCTCCCCTGACAGCGACAAGATTTTCATGCATTGGCCTCCTTCACCTGCTCCAGGATCTCTTCAAACGACGCCACCAGCTCAGCCTCCGGCTCTCCGTCAAACTGACGCTGATAACAGAGGCGGAACACTTCTGTGGGGGAGAGCTCATCGAGCCGGCGCTGGCCGGCGCCGTCCGCCAGCCCCTGCCCCGAGCCCTGATAGCTGGTTGTGATGCGGGCCAGGCGCACCGGCTTGTCGCCGATGGCGGCCAGCACGCGCTCGCGGATGCGGGCCTCGGGTTTGGGCAGCAGCAGCCGCACCTCGAGGAAGGGCTGGGCCTGCTGCGGGCAAGCGGGCAGGTCCAGCGCCTCGATGGCCTGGAGCGCCTCGTCGAGGCCGCTCTGGGGCAGCCGGATCATCTCCACCGCGCGGGGCACCGGGATCCGCTCAAGGCGGGCCAGCTTGCCCCCCTCAAACGTCACCTCCAGCACCTGATGGTTGTAGTTCGCCTCGGCCAGCGAGAGCGGCAGCGGCGAGCCGCTGTAGTGCACCCCCTCGGCCGGGCTCTGGGCCAGGTGCAGGTGGCCCAGCGCCGTGTAGTCGGCGGCGGCAAACAGCTCGGCAGGCAGGGCGTGCTGGTTGCCGCCGAGCACCCGCCGCTCGGAGAGCTCGGAGAGCTGGCCCGCCGCCAGATAGGCGTGGCCCATGGCGATGAGGGCCTGATCCGGATTGCAGCGCGCCCGCCCCTCGCTCAGCACCGCCTCATAGACCTGGCGTACCCCTTCGATCAGTCTGTCCTGCCCCTCGCTGAGCCCTTCCGGGCGCAGATCGCTGCTGCGCAGAAACGGCACGGCGGCGCACCAGGCGGCCACCTCGCCGTTTTTGCCTCGCAGCGGCACCAGCAGGCGCTCGGTCTCGAGCCGCCCCTCGTCGTCCCGACTGATGCTGCCCACCAGATGCAGGTCGAAGGCGCGCAGCAGCTCGTGGGGGGCATCCAGCTTGGAGGGGGAGTCGTGGTTGCCGCCGATGAGCACCATCTCCAGTGCCGGGTGCTCGGCGCGCAGCCTGGCCAGAAAGCGGTAGAGCTGCTGCCAGGCGCTGGCGGGGGGATTGGCGGTGTCGAACAGATCGCCCGCCACCAGCAGGGCGTCGATGTCACGGCGTTTGATGGTGTCGGCCAGCCAGTCGAGAAAGGCATCGTGTTCAAAACGGCGGTCATGGCCATGGAGTTGGTGGCCAAGGTGCCAGTCGGCGGTATGCAGGATCTTCATGAAAAAACGGCTCGTATGGAGGTGGTGCCAGCAGCACCCGATGCAGACAAGATGAGGATATGCCTCCCTTTTTTCAAGCCGGAGCGGGTGCTGGCGTCAGATTCAGGCGGGCTCGCAGCACATCTGGTACTGGGGATGACCGGTGAGCGGGTCGGCCAGCTCCCCCTCGATCACGAAACCGTGGCGACGATAGAAGCGCACCGCCTGATCGTTTTCCACGAAGACCCGGGCATGCAGCCTGGCCCCCTTGGACTTGGCCTCCTGCAGCAGGGCATGGCCCACCCCCCGCCCCTGACGGTCGGGGCGCACAAAGAGGGCAGCCAAGTAGTCATCCACAAGCGCCATGAAGCCGAGCAGCTCGCCGCGCTCCTCGAATACCCAGATGCGGGCGCGATCAAGATAGCGGGTGCGCAGATCTTCCTGCGCCTGCCACCAGCAGGAGGCATCGACAAAATCATGGGCCTGCAGGGAGGCCAGCAACCAGATCTCGACAATCTCGTCCATGTCGTCGGACCGACTCGCCCTCAGCATATTGGTATCCTTGTTAACAACCTTAACATCCGCAGTCTAGGGGAGTTTGATGACGGCTTTGGGGACGGATATGACTCCCTGTGAAGTCGATCGCCCTTTATTTAGCAAGAATGATTGGCTGATCACAAAGCGCCTCTCTAGTACAATGCCCGCCGGACAATCTATGAGACCGAGGACGCCATGTGGTTTAAAAACCTGCAGATTTATCGCTTTACCCGCCCCTTCGAGCTGACCGTCGAGCAGCTGGAAACCCAGCTGGAAGCCTGTGCCTTCACCCCGTGCGGCAGCCAGGACATCTCCCGGTTCGGGTGGGTCAAGCCCCTTGGCAAATTCGGCTCCACCCTGACCCACTCCGCCGCCGGCCACATCCTGCTGTGCGCTCGCAAGGAAGAGAAGATGCTGCCCGGCACCGTGGTCAAGGAGATGCTGGCGGAGAAGGTAGAGGCGATCGAGTTCGAACAGGGCCGTGCCCTCAAGAAGAAAGAGAAGGAAGCGCTCAAGGAAGAGATCATGCACACCCTGCTGCCGCGCGCCTTCAGCCGCACCAGCCAGACCTTCGCCTGGATCAATCCGGCCGACAACCTGATGGTGGTGGACGCGGGCTCCGCCAAGAAGGCGGACGATCTGCTGGCCCTGTTGCGCAAGTCCATCGGCACCCTGCCGGTGGTGCCGGTGGCCCTCAAGAACCCGCCCGAGATCACCATGACCGAGTGGCTGAACGAGGGCAACCTGCCCGCCTCCTTCACCCTAGAGGACGAGGCCGAGCTGCGCAGCGCCATGGAACACGGTGGCATCATCCGCTGCAAGCAGCAGGATCTGATGAGCGACGAGATCAAGAACCACCTGGCCAACGACAAGCTGGTCACCAAACTGGCCCTCAACTGGGGTGAGACCCTGAGCTTCGTGCTGGGGGATGACCTCTCCATCAAGCGCCTCAAGTTCAGCGAAGAGCTGCGCGAGCAGAACGACGACGTCACCAGCGAAGATCCGGCCGCCCGTCTGGATGCCGACTTTGCCCTGGTCACCGCCGAGCTGGCCCAGTTCATCCCGGCCCTGTTCGCCGCCCTGGGCGGTGAAGAGCAGTCCATCTAAGCGAATTGGCTCAGCCTGATTGCAAAAAACCGCCTCCGGGCGGTTTTTTTATGGGCGGGCGCCGGTACGACTTGTTGATAGATGAGTAACTTGTTGATCTGATTCAACAACTTGAGTCATTAGCGCCAATCGTGACATAGTCCCCCCCTCATGCTCATAAAACAGACAAGGAGAGTGTCATGTTGCGCAAAACGCTGGGGCTGGCCATCGCCCTCGCTCTGCTGGCCGGCTGCACCGCTCAGCAGAGCCCGCAAACGCCCCCCGCCCACACCCTGATCGCGCCGGAGGCCGCCAGCGGCTGGCAAGAGAAGCAGGGCTGGCAGGGTCACGACTTCATGGTGGCCGCCGCCAACCCGCTGGCGGTGGAGGCGGGCTACCAGATGATCCAGGCCGGCGGCAGCGCGGTGGACGCCGCCATCGCGGTGCAGCTGGTGCTGACCCTGGTGGAGCCGCAGTCCTCCGGCATCGGCGGTGGCTCCCTCATGCTGGTGTGGGACGGCAAACAGGTAGCCGCCGTGGATGGCCGAGAGACGGCCCCCGCCGCCGCCACCGATCAGCTGTTCATGAAGGATGGCAAGCCGATGGCCTTCTACGACGGCGTGGTGGGCGGGCGCTCGGTGGGCGCCCCCGGCACGGTGCGGGCACTGGCGCTGGCCCACCAGCGTTACGGCAAGCTGCCCTGGGCTACGCTGTTCGAGCCCGCCATCACCCTCGCGGAGCAGGGATTCGTGATAAGCCCGCGGCTGGCCGCGCTGCTGGCCAAGGACCCCTATCTTGCAAAGGACCCGGACGCACGGGCCTACTTCTATCAGGCCGACGGCAGCCCCAGAGCGGCGGGCAGCCGGCTGACCAACCCGGCGCTTGCCAAGGTGCTGCGCACCCTGGCAAGCGAGGGGCCGGACGCCTTCTATCGCGGCCCGCTGGCCGAGGCCATGGTGGCCAAGGTGCACGCCCACCCGACCAACCCGGGTGTGCTGAGCGCCGTCGATCTGGCCAGCTACCGCGCCAAGCTGCGCGACGGCCTCTGCTTTGACTATCGCCAGAGCCGGGTGTGCGGCTTCCCGTCCCCCTCGTCCGGCACCATAGCGCTCGGCCAGATCTTCGGCATGCTGGAGAGCCGCGACATGGCGGCCCTCAAGCCGGTGCCAGGGGAGCAGGGCCAGCCGGCCGCCTCTGCCGAGGCAATCCACCTCTACAGCGAGGCGGCGCGGCTCGCCTTTGCCGACCGCAACCAGTACGTGGCGGACAGCGACTATGTAGCGGTCCCCGTCAGCGGCCTGCTCGACAAGCACTATCTGGCCCGGCGCGGCGCCCTGATCGGCGAGCGCTCCATGGGGCTGGCCAACGCGGGCACCCCGCCGCTGGCGCCGGCTCGCGGCCAGGATGCGACCCCTGAGCTCCCCTCCACCAGCCACATTTCCATCGTCGACAAGACGGGGATGGCGGTCTCCATGACCAGCTCCATTGAAGACGGCTTCGGCTCGCGGCTGATGGTCAACGGCTACCTGCTCAACAACCAGCTCACCGACTTCTCCTTCACCTCGCTGGACGCCGCCGGGCTGCCGGTGGCCAACCGGGTGGAGCCGGGCAAGCGACCGCGCTCCTCCATGTCCCCCCTGCTGGTGTTCGACAAGAGCAGCGGCGAGCTGGAGATGAGCCTGGGCTCCCCGGGGGGCTCCGCCATCATCAACTACGTGGGCAAGACGCTGTTGGGCACCCAGGATTGGGGGCTCAACCTGCAGCAGGCGATCAATCTGCCCAACTTCGGCAGTCGCAACGGCCCCACCGAGCTGGAGGCGGGCCGCACCCCGGCCGCCGTGGTCGAGGCGCTCAAGGCGAAGGGACACGAGGTGGTGCTGAGCGAGCAGACCTCGGGCCTGCAGGGGGTGCAGCGCAACGCCAGCGGCTGGCTTGGCGCCGCCGATCCGCGCCGGGAGGGGATCGCCAAGGGTAAGTGAGCCCAGAGGTATGCACCCAACCCTCAATGCAACGAAGCGGCCGGTCGGCCGCTTTTTTTGTGAGGCCAGGCTGCGCTCGCCCTGGCCACAAAAATCATCACCGATTGATTAATGCTGCCAAGCCAGGTCAATAAAAATAGAGCCGCTCACCTTAAAAGTATCACTTATCCACTTTTAATCTCAAAAATTCCTTTAAATGTGGATAAAGATTGCCTTTACGCCAAAAACGTATTATTTTTCAACAGAAACGGCAACTGTTGTCCCTCAGACACGCCCCGTGCACGGGACCAGCATCTGTCTCTTTCGCCCCCTGCTCATTGACAGCTGCCCTCTTCGCCCGCGCGGTGATCTGGTAGCCCCCTGACTGCCATTAGCGAGGTGACGACATGGACCACTCCCTTCCCCTGATTACCACCCTGGTCGGCGGCTTCGTGCTGGCCTACATCCTCGGCATGCTGGCCCAGCGCCTCAAGATCTCCCCCATGGTGGGCTATCTGGCGGCCGGCGTCATCTCGGGCCCCTTCACCCCGGGGTACGTGGCCGACATGAAGCTGGTGCCCGAGCTGGCAGAGCTGGGGGTCATCCTGTTGATGTTCGGAGTGGGGCTGCACTTCTCCTTTCGCGATCTGATGTCGGTAAAGCGGATCGCCATCCCGGGCGCCATCGCCCAGATCGCAGTCGCCACCCTGCTCGGCATGGGGCTCGCCTCGCTGCTGGGGTGGGATCCGGTCGCCGGTCTGATGTTCGGCCTCGCTCTCTCCACCGCCAGTACCGTGGTGCTGCTGCGGGCGCTGGAGAGCCGCCAGAATCTGGAGACCCTGCAGGGGCGCATCGC
Source organism: Aeromonas sp. 600276 (assembly GCF_049175815.1). Classification (NCBI taxonomy): domain Bacteria; kingdom Pseudomonadati; phylum Pseudomonadota; class Gammaproteobacteria; order Aeromonadales; family Aeromonadaceae; genus Aeromonas; species Aeromonas sp. 600276. The sequence continues at coordinate 154,876 of NZ_JAAKVU010000010.1, forward strand.
CATCGGCTGGCTCATCGTCGAGGATCTGGTGATGGTGCTGGCGCTGGTGATGCTGCCCATCATCGCCGACATCCGGTTCGGCGAGCAGGCCATGAGCTGGCAGAGCATAGCGCTGGATCTGGGCTGGACCCTCGGCAAGGTGAGCCTGTTCGTGGCGCTGATGATGGTGGTGGGCAGCCGCTTCATCCCCTGGCTGCTGACCCACACCGCCAGCACCGGCTCGCGCGAGCTGTTCACCCTGGCGGTTCTGACCTGCTCCCTTGGCATCGCCTTCGGCGCGGTCAAGCTGTTCGGCGTCTCCTTCGCCCTTGGCGCCTTCTTCACCGGCATCGTCATGAACCGCTCCGAGCTGAGCCACCGCGCCGCCAACAACACCCTGCCGCTGCAGGACGCCTTCGCCGTGCTGTTCTTCGTCTCGGTGGGCATGCTCTTCAACCCGGCGGTGCTGCTGACCGAGCCGCTGGCGGTGCTGGCCACCCTGTTCATCATCATGTTCGGCAAGTCGGCGGCGGCCTACGCCATCGTGCGGCTGTTTCGCTATAGCAAGCGCACCGCCCTCACCATCTCCGCCAGCCTGGCCCAGATCGGCGAGTTCTCCTTCATCCTCATCGGCCTAGCCATAGTGCTAAAACTGGTGCCGGAAGGAGCCCGTGACCTGATCCTGGTGGGCGCCAGTCTCTCCATCATGCTCAACCCGCTGGTGTTCAACGCCGTCGAGCGCTACCTGGAGAAACAGCCGGACGCCGACAACACCCAGGTGCTGGCCGAGTGCACATGCCCGCCGGTGGAGATGAAAGGCCACACCATACTGGCGGGCTATGGCCGGGTCGGTCGCCTGCTGGTGAGTGGCCTGCAGCAGGCCGGGCGCGAGCTGGTGGTGATCGAGCAGGATCCGCACCGGCTGGAGAGCCTGCGCCAGGCCAACATTCCCCACGTCAACGGCAACGTGGCCGATGACGAGGTGCTGTGCCGCGCCGCCATCACCGACGCCAGCTGGCTGCTGGTGGCCATCCCCAACAGCTTCGAAGCCGGCGAGGCCATCGCCCAGGCCAGGCTCATCAACCCTGCCATCCGGGTGATCGCCCGTGCCCACAGCGATGACGAGGTGAGCTTCCTCACCAGGCAGGGGGCAGACAAGGTGATCATGGGGGAGCGGGAGATAGCCCTCGGCATTCTGGCTCAGGCGACCGCCTGAACCCGCATTCAGATGCAGAAGAGGGGCACAGCCCCTCTTTTTTATGCCTCTTTGTATACCCGCGCTTTTGGGCACCCAGGCCCCTCCTCACCCATTCCCGCCGGCGTTTCGCGCCGATATGGCATAGTTTGACTCCCTTTGTCAGCCCCCCAGGTCAGGGCCGAGCGCCGCTGCTGCCGCGAGCACGCTGCGCACATCCCCCTCACCAGCACAAAGCTCCGCCAGCCACCCTCGCCGGCCCGCAGTAGACAGCAGATCCTGCAGCGGCCCCCACCGGACGGGGGTAGGGTCGCGCCAGATGGTCAAATTCCGAGGTCTGCCTCCTTGGCTAGACTGGGCCAGTCGTCTTATGACACCCATTTGGCACATGTGCCCACAACCAATCTGGAAGGATCCGCCATGAAACCCTTGTTGACTGCCCTCTTGCTCCCCCTGCTGCCCCTCGCCGTACAGGCCGCCGAGCCCGTCTGGATCACGGTCGGTGCCGACAGCGGCGTCGAACTCAAACAGGTGAAGGCCAAGCTGGCCCCCCTGTTCAGCGCCAGCGGCGCCCCCATCCAGCTGGCCCAGGTCGAGGCGAGCGAGCTCGGCACCCTCTCCCACCTGATGCACGAAGGTCACCAGCGCTGCGGCGGCTACGTGGTGCACAGTACCCTGGCCGACGCCCTGCAGAGCATGGCCCAGCCCATCAGCCAGAACCTGTTCAGCGCCCCGCCGCTGACCCAGGGAGCCAGCGTCAACCGGCTGCTGCCCTATCTGGATCAGGGCAACATAGTCGGTACCATCAGCCAGCTCGCCAGCTGGCGCAACCGCTACTACACCACCACCACGGGGGTGCAGTCGGCGGACTGGGTGGCCGGCCAGTGGCAGACCCTGAGCGCGACCCTGCCCTGGGCCAGCGTCAGCCGGGTCAAGCACAGCGGCTATCCGCAGCAGTCCGTGGTGCTGACCCTCAAGGGCAGCCGCTACCCGGACGAAGTGGTGGTGCTCGGCGGTCACCTCGACTCCACCGCGGGCTCGGCCCCCAACAGCCGCACCCTGGCGCCGGGCGCCGATGACGATGCCTCCGGCATCGCCACCCTGACCGAGGTGCTGCGGGTCATCGCCGAGCAGGGCCGCCAGCCGGAGCGCACCCTGCAGTTCATCGGCTATGCGGCGGAAGAGGTGGGGCTGCGCGGCTCCAAGGACATCGCCACCCGCTACAAGGCGGCCAACACCAAGGTGCTGGCGGCGCTGCAGCTGGACATGACCAACTACCAGGGGTCGGCGGAAGATATCGTCTTCATGACCGACTACACCGACCAGGGGCTGACCGGCTATCTGGCCCAGCTGCTCGACGCCTATCTGCCCCAGATCCGCTACGGCTACGACAGCTGCGGTTACGGCTGCTCGGATCACGCCTCCTGGCACAATCAGGGCTACCCGGCCGCCATGCCGTTCGAGTCGCGCTTCAACGACTACAACCCCAACATCCACACCGCCCGGGACACCTTGCAGAACTCGGATCCCTCGGCTGCCCACGCTCTCAAGTTCGCCCAGCTGGCCACCAGCTTCGCCATCGAGATGGGCAAGATAAACTGAGCCGCCAAGGCAAGGTGACGCACCCAACACAAGAGGGAGGCCAGGCCTCCCTCTTTCGTCTCTGCGTCTGCCGCTCAGGGCTGCCGATATGCCCCGGCAAGCGGGGGATTGGGGCACGGAAAGCCTGGCTGCGCACGGGCCGTAGCGGCCTGGGCCTGGTGCATTTCAAGGCGCTCGAACGCGCGCAGCGTGCCATCGCGGGGAGCGGGATCGGCTGGCCAGCAGCTGGCGGGCAGCGCCTGCACGCCCAGCAGGGCGACGGACAACAGCAACAGATAAGGGGCCATCTTGCAGCACTCCGGTGGCAGCAGAGTGTCTATTCTTGTCGGGGACCGATGACGGTTTGATGAAGGGACGGGATCGTCATTTTACAACATTTGACGAGGCGGGCCGGCGCCGAGATACATATGGCGACATTTATGCCAAATCTGCGCTGACCAGTTAATTTATGCCCTAAAAAGTAGCCGGGAGGAAAACGTTATCCCTGAAAAGAAAACGTTATCTGGTCAAAACGTTGTTTCTGGATCATAAAAAGTATCCAAAAACTGGTGTATATTGCACGGCGGAAACTCCTTAACCATGAAGACTGACATGAAAAAGACCAAAATCGTCTGCACCATCGGTCCCAAGACCGAATCCAAAGAAATGCTGGCCAAGATGCTGGACGCCGGCATGAACGTCATGCGCCTGAACTTCTCCCACGGCGACTACGCCGAGCACGGTGGTCGCATCAGCAACCTGCGCGCTGTCATGGCCGAAACCGGCAAGCACGCAGCCATCCTGCTGGACACCAAGGGTCCGGAAATCCGTACCATCAAGCTGGAAGGCGGCAACGACGTGGCTCTGGTCGCTGGCCAGACCTTCACCTTCACCACCGACCAGACCGTGGTTGGCAACAAAGACAAAGTCGCCGTGACCTATGCCGGTTTCGCCAACGACCTGCGCGTCGGCAACCGCATCCTGGTTGACGATGGCCTGATCGGTCTGGACGTCATCGAGATCACCGAGCGCGAAGTTGTTTGTAAAGTACTGAACAACGGCGATCTGGGCGAGAACAAAGGCATCAACCTGCCGGGCGTCTCCATCAAGCTGCCGGCCCTGGCCGAGAAAGACAAGCGCGACCTGATCTTCGGTTGCGAGCAAGGTGTTGATTTCGTTGCCGCCTCCTTCATTCGCAAGAAAGAAGACGTGCTGGAAATCCGTGAGCACCTGAAAGCCCACGGTGGCGAGAACATCCAGATCATCTCCAAGATCGAAAACCAGGAAGGCCTGGACAACTTCGACGAGATCCTGGCTGTCTCCGACGGCATCATGGTTGCCCGTGGCGACATGGGTGTCGAAATCCCGGTTGAAGAAGTTATCTTCGCCCAGAAGATGATCATCGAGAAGTGCAACAAAGCCCGCAAAGTGGTCATCACCGCCACCCAGATGCTGGACTCCATGATCAAGAACCCGCGTCCGACCCGCGCCGAAGCCGGCGACGTGGCCAACGCCATCCTGGACGGTACCGACGCAGTCATGCTGTCCGGTGAGTCCGCCAAGGGCAAATACCCGCTGGAAGCCGTGACCATCATGGCCACCATCTGCGAGCGTACCGATGCCGTGATGCCGTCCAACCTGTCTGCTGCCAACGACAGCAACAAGCTGCGCATCACCGAAGCGGTCTGCAAAGGCGCGGTAGAGACCTCCGAGAAGCTGGACGCCCCGCTGATCGTGGTTGCCACCGAAGGCGGCAAGTCTGCCAAGGCCATCCGCAAGTACTTCCCGAAAGCCTGGATCCTGGCCATCACCACCAACAAGAAGACCGCTGCCCAGCTGGTGCTGACCAAGGGTGTGGTTGCTCACGTGGTTGACAGCATCGCCTCCACCGACGATTTCTATCGCATCGGCAAAGAAGCGGCCCTGGCCAGCGGCATGGGTCTGAAGGGTGACGTGGTTGTCATGGTCTCCGGTGCCCTGGTACCGAGCGGCACCACCAATACCGCTTCCGTTCACGTTCTTTAATCGGAACTGAACAAGCTGAAAACGGCGCCCGCGGGCGCCGTTTTTTTTATCTTGCCCCCCTGCTGCCCCTTTCTGCCCGGTGTTAGAATCCACGCGGATTTAATCCAAGTGGGACATCTCCCGAATATCGCGTAATAACCCGGAAGTTTTATGCTCTCAATACCGTTCAAAAGAGCCTCGGCCACCCTGTTGCCGCTGCTCTGCTTACTCGTCAGTCTCTGCGCCCCGCAAGCCATGGCGCAGGACGTGCCCCAACGCGCCAGCGTACAACGGGCGCTCGACGCCCTCGGCAAGTCGGACACCCTCACCGTCAGCCAGCAGGCCGACCAGAAATTCCTGACCGACACCCTCTCCCTGCTCGACAGCATCGAGAAAGAGAAGAGCAAGGCCAGAAGCCAGAACGAGCGCGTTCGCTCCCTGCCGGCCGAGCTGCGCGACATCAGCGCCAGACTGGATGCCCTGACCCAGGGCAAGAGCGCCGAGCAGATCAAGAGCGAATACGCCAGCATGAGCCTGAGCGAGCTGGAGAGTCGCCAGCCCGACGTCATGGCCAACATGCAGGATGCCCAGGAGGCCCTCGGCACCATCGGCAGCCAGCTCACCAACCTGCAGACCCTGCCGGAGCGGGCCCAGGCCAGCATGAGCCGCGCCTATCAGCGCAGCCAGGAGATCCGTACCCGTCTCAACGCCGGTGACGGGGTGAGCAGCGCCGAGAAAATGAAGCTCAATGCCGAGCTGGCCCTGCTGGATCTGCAGCTGGCCAACCTGCAGAAGGAGCTGGACAACCGCACCAGCATGCAGGATCTGGCTGTCAAACAGCGCGACTACCAGACCGCCCGCCTCGCGAGCGAAGAGCAGAAGCTGCAACTGCTGCAGGAGCAGAGCAGTGCCAAGCGCCTGGGCGACACCGAGAAGACCGCCGAACAGACCGGTGAGCTGGTGGCCGCCGCCGACAGCCCGCTGGTGCAAAAGGAGCAGGAGCTCAACCACCAGCTCAGCCAGCAACTGGTCAGCGCCACCGCCAGCCTCAACTCGCTGGTGCAGAAGAACCTGCAGGCCAAGAGCTGGCTGGAGCGCGGCACCCAGACCGAGCGCAACCTCAACGAACAGGTGCAGATGCTCAAGGGCAACCTGCTGCTGTCGCGCATCCTCTATCAGCTCTACCAGCAGCTGGAGTCCTCCCCCTCCACCCTGGTGAAAAACCTGGAAGAACAGATCGCCGACCTGCACCTGGCCCAGTTCGAACTGAGCCAGCAGCGCGACCAGCTGTTCCAGAAGACCCAGTATCTGGACAACCTGATCGCAAGCAGCAGCGAGCCGGTGAGCGAGGAGGACAGAGCCAGCCTCTCCAAGCTGCTCGACACCCGCATCAGCCTGCTCGACCAGCTCAACCGCCAGCTGGATGCCCAGCTGACCAACGCCATCAGTCTGCAGCTGACCCAGCAGCAGCTGGCGCGGATCTACTCCTCCATCGAATTTACCCTGCAGCAGCACATCTTCTGGGTGAGCAGCAACAAGCCCATCGATGGCAAGTGGTTCATCAGCTGGCCGGCCCAGGCCTACAAGCAGGCCTCCGACTGGGTGCTGAAACCGGACTGGAGCGGCTGGGGTGAGACCTTGCTGCCCATCACCCTGCTGGCCCTGCCGCTGCTGCTGATAGGTGGCCTGCTGATCTGGAAGCGCCCGACGCTGATCGAGCGGCAGAAGAAGATCACCAAGGATCTGGGGCGCTTTCGCCAGGACAGCCAGTGGCACACCCCGGCAGCCCTCTGCTATACCGTGCTGCAACGCCTGCCGGGCAGCCTGTTCATCCTGGCTGCCGGCCTGCTGCTGACTGACTGCGGTCTGCTCAGCTCCAAGCTGATTTTCCAGATCACCCTCAACCTGGCGCTCGGCTATTTGGTGTTCAGCGTCTATCTGGCGGTGATGCGGCCGGGCGGCATCGCCGAGAGCCACTTCCGCATTCCGAAAGCCGATCTGCAGGCCAAGCGCACCAGCATGCGCTACCTCTGGGTGCCCTTGCTGCCGCTCATCATGCTGTCGACCAAGGCGGTGGTGGAACCCTCCTCCCTTGGCAACGACGTGGTGGGTCAGGCGCTGACCCTGGCCCTGCTGGGGCTGGCCGCCTACCTGGTGTTCCCCATCTCCCGCGCCCGCATCAAGGGCGAAGCGAGCATGCAGCAGTCCATCACCGCCATCGCCCTGGCGCTGGCACCGGTGGCGCTGATAGTGCTGGTGGGACTGGGCTACTACTACACGGCCCTGAAACTCACCGGCAGGCTGATCGAGTCCTTCTACCTGCTCATCCTCTGGAGCCTGGTCTATCGTACCGCCCTGCGCGGCCTCGAGCTCGCGGCCCGTCGCCTGGCCTATCGCCGTGCGGTGGCCAAACGCGAACACAAGGCCCAGGAGGATGCGGAAGGGGGAGACACCATCGAAGAGCAGCCCATGGATCTGGAGGATGTCAGCCAGCAGTCGCTGCGTCTGACCCGTACCGTGCTGCTGCTGATCTTCGGCGTCGCCTTCTACTGGCTCTGGTCCGATCTGGTGGCGGTCTTCTCCTACCTCGACAGCATGGTGCTGTGGCACCGCACTGAAGGGACAGGGGCCAATGCCGTGCTGTTCCCCATCAGCCTGAGCGACGTGCTGATAGGCTTCCTGCTGCTGGGCGGTGCCTGGTCGCTGGCCCGCAACCTGCCGGGTCTGCTGGAGGTGCTGGTGCTCTCCAAGCTGAACCTGGCCCAGGGCACGGCCTACGCCATCACCACCATGCTCAACTACGTGCTGATCGGGGTCGGCTCGCTGACCGCCCTCTCCATGATGGGGGTACAGTGGGACAAGCTGCAGTGGGTAGCGGGTGGCCTGTCAGTCGGTATCGGTTTTGGCATGAAGGAGATCCTCTCCAACTTCGTCTCCGGCATCATCATACTGTTCGAGCGTCCGGTGCGGATCGGTGACACCGTCACCATCGGCTCCTTCTCCGGCACGGTCTCGCGGATCCGCATTCGCGCCACCACCCTGACCGACTTCGACCGCAAGGAGGTGATCATCCCCAACCAGCAGCTGATGACCGAGCGGCTCATCAACTGGTCGTTGAGCGATACGGTCACCCGGGTCATCGTACGGGTAGGTGTGGCCTACGGTTCTGACCTGGAGCTGACTCGTACCCTGCTCAAGCAGGCGGCGGACGAGAACAGCCGCGTGCTCAAGGATCCGGCGCCCATCGTCTACTTCCTCACCTTCGGTGCCAGCACCCTGGATCACGAATTGCGCTTCTTCGTGAGCGAGCTCGGCGATCGCAACCCGGCGGTGGACGAGCTGAACCGCAAGATAGACCAGCTGTTCCGCGAAAACGGCATCGAGATCGCGTTCAACCAGATGGATGTCTACATCAAGAACATGAAGGATGAAGAGCAGAAGGTGGAGTCCGACTCCACCCAACCTCCCGCCCTGCCGGGCCCCCAGCCCGGTTAAGGCAGCCCCTTATCTCATTCGAAGGCCCCGCAAGGGGCCTTTTTTGTGTCGGTGGCCCACCGCTTGCGCTGGTTTTGTGACGGGCCGGCCAGAATGGGGCACGGTTTGTCGCTAGCCTGAAACGCTTGCCTCCCCGGATGAGGGGCCTGCCAATCCCGGTCGGCCGCCATACACTGAGGAGCCGATCCCCCACATTTGCCAAGGTGCGCCATGAGTTCCCAACCCTCTCTGCTCTCTTTTCTCGGCTCTCCCCTGCTCGGGGTGGCCGCCACCTATGTCGACCCCGCCAGCAAGGAGACCGGCGTCTACATCTGCGGGGTCGAGATCCAGCCAGACAACGAGCTGCTGCTGACCTTCCCCAAGGGGCACCAGCTGGCGGTGGGGGAGAAGATCACCCTGCATCTGGACAACCGCACCGGGGTCGACGAGTACGACGCCTCCTTGAGCGTCTATCGCGTCTCCTACAAAGGGGTGATCGCCCGCACCGCTCCGGACAGGGTGCAGGTCACCCCGCTGCAGTTCGAACTCTGGTACGGCAACCGGGTGGTCTACGGCTTCGCCCAGCCGGGCTATCAACATCCGGCCGATGAACGTCCCGCTAGCGAGCTGCCGGTCACCCCGCTCACCGGCCTGCCGGTGCCTGACTTGCGTGAGGTTGAGAACAAGATCGGGGTGCTGGTGACCCGGGCCCAGTCCCAGCCCCACACCACGGTACTGGCGTTTCTCTCCTCCGATGAGGACGACATCTTCTTCATCACCTTCCCCGAGACCTTCAAGTCGCAGTTGCTCAAACGCGACGGCCGCTGCCACTTCGCCATCGACTCGCGGGCGGTGTTCACCTACACCCGCGCCATCGAGTGGAACTACACCATCATCGCCGCCGATGCTTACCAGATCCCGCAGGATCACCCGCTGTTCGAACCTATCCGCGCCGACTTCGTGCAGAAGAACCCGTGGGAAGTGGGCTTTTTCAGCCACCCGCAGGTGGAGCTCTACCATCTCAAGGCCCGTCAGGTGGTCTGCCCGGGCCGGGCAAAAGAGTAGCGCCAGCCGGGCGCGAAAGAGGATAAGATGGCCTGCGGTTGCCCATCACAAGGAGTGAAAAACAGATGCAGCAGGTCGTTTATGTGGCGAGCCCCGCCAGCCAGCAGATCCACGTGTTTGCCCTGGCCGATACTGGGGAACTCACGCCATTGCAGGTGGTCGACACCCCGGGCCAGGTCCAGCCGCTGGTGATCAGCCCGAACGGGCGCTGGCTCCATGCCGCCGTGCGCCCCGATTTCGCCCTGATAAGCTATCGCATCGAGGCCGATGGCCGGCTGGAAACGCAGGGTTCGGCACCGCTGGCGGGCAGCGCCTCCCACACCGCCATCTCGGCCGACGGCCGCTTCCTGCTGGCGGCCTCCTATGCCTTCAATCAGGTTACCGTCTCCGCCATCGGCGCCGACGGCCGGGCAGAGCCCCCCCACCAGCAGCTCGACGGCTTGCAGGCCGCCCATTCGGTCACCCTGCTGCGTGCAAATAAGCAGGCCGAGCAGGAGGTGCTGGTCGCCTGCCTCAAGGAGGATTGCATCCGCCGCTTTCTGCTCTGCAAGGAGGGGAGGCTGCGCCCCCATCCGCTGGGAGATCTGGTGACCGCCAGCGGTGCCGGGCCGCGCCATCTGACGCAGCACCCGAGCAATGGCGACCTCTATTGCCTCAACGAGCTCGACTGCACCATCAACCGCTACCGACCCACCGCCGATGGCGGGATCCGGCTCTGTCAGAGCCTCTCCATGCTGCCAGCCGGTTATCAGGGGGAGCGCTGGGGGGCGGATCTGCACGTGACACCCGATGGGCGTTTTCTCTACAGCAGCGAGCGGGCCAGCAGCCTGCTGACCCAGTTCGCCATCGCGCCGGATGGCGAGCTCGGCGTGGTCGGCCACTTCCCGACCGAGACCATGCCCCGCGGTTTTGCCATCGACCAGAGCGGCCACTGGCTGCTGGCGGCCGGGCAGGCTTCCCACCAGCTGGCGGTGCATCGCATCGACCCGATCAGCGGCGCCCTGACCCTGCTGGCACGCTATCACGTGGGGGACGGGGCCATGTGGGTGAGCGTACTGGCACGCCATCAGTCATGATCAACAGACAGCAAAAAGCCATGGCAATGCCATGGCTTGCAAACCAGCGCACAGGGTTACTTTGCGGAGATCTCTGCCAGAAAACCGACCAGGCGTTGCCAGGCAAGGGCATCGGCTTCGGCGTGGTACCTGTCTGATCCAAACACACTGAATGCGTGAGGGGCGCCACTGTAACTGGTCGCTTCATGGCTGATGCCGGCCCTCTCCAGCTCGCCGATCAAGGCGGCAAACTGCCCCAGGCTGACCGCCTCGTCAGCACTGCCATGCTGTATCAGCACACGTCCCCTTACCCGTTGGTAGTTCTGACCTGGCGGCGTCTCCAACCCGCCATGCACGCTCACTGTACCGTGCAGATCCGCCCCGCTGCGGGCCAGCTCCAGCACGGCGGCCCCTCCGAAACAGTAACCGAGCGCCACGACCTTTTCCGGTTTCCCTCCCAACCTCGTGGCCTCGGCCAGCGCCCCGGCGAGCAGGGCCCGCATGCTCGCCCTGTCCTGGTATAGCGCCCCTGTCAGCCGCTTTTTATCCTCCACCGCAGTGGGTCTCACGCCAACGCCGAACAGGTCGGCGGCAAACACCCGGTAACCCAAGGCCGCCAGCATGTCGGCACGTTTCATTTCATACTCGGTCAACCCATCCCAGTCATGAACCAGCAGCACCAGGGTTGACTGCTGACTGGCCCCCGCCAGATGATAACCTTCGAACATCCGCCCTTCGACCTGATACCTGACGGACCCGGCCTGCAATCCTCCTGCCCACAGAGCCCAGAACAGGACAAGCATCCTGGTTATTCCCATCATCCACTCCTCTGCCTGGACGGCCAGATCGCTGACGCCCGGAGCTCACACCCTGAACTGTTTGAGCAGACTGTCCAACTGAGCCGACAGCTGGCGCAAATCACTGCTGGCATCAGCTACCTGCCCCACCCGCGCCGCACTGTCGTTGTTGAGCCCGGCGATGCGATTGACGCTGTTGCTGACCTCTTCCGCCACCGAGTGCTGCTCTTCCGAGGCCTGGGCGATATACATGTTCATTTCACGGATAAGGCCGACCTGGGTCTTTATCTTCTCAACCGAGAGCTGCACGTCGGCGGCTTGTGCCCCCGCCTGAGAGGCCTTGTCCTGACTTTGCTGCATGCCTGACACCAGATTGTGGGTCGCCTGCTGCAAGCGCGCGATACTGGCACTGATCTCCTCGGTCGACTGGCGTGTACGGCCGGACAGCGTTCTCACCTCATCGGCTACCACGGCAAACCCGCGCCCCTGATCCCCGGCTCTGGCCGCTTCAATGGCGGCATTGAGGGCCAGCAGGTTGGTCTGTTCGGCAATGCCGTTGATCACTTCGATGATGTTGCCGATGCTGCTGCTCTCGCTCGACAAGGAGCGGATCAGGTTGGCGACCCGCTCCACCTCGCCGACCAGCTGATGAATGGCTTCATTGGCCTGACCGGCCAGCTTGTAACCCTGCTCCACATAGAGGCTGGCTTCATCGGTCGCACCGGATGTCTTGACCGCATTGCCCGCCACTTCCTGTACCGCATGACTCATCTGGGTGATGGCGGTCGCGACCTGATCCAGCTCTGACTGCTGTTCAGCGCTGCCGCGCCGGGTATCGGTCGCCAGCGAATCACACAGCTCCGCCGTCTGCAAGACGCCTGCCGACAGAGTGTTTATCTCCGACACTGTCCCTTGCAGCTTGGCAATGAATTGATTGATGTTGCCAGCCAGTGCCCCCATCTCGTCATGCCGGCGGATCTTGAGGCGCTGGGTCAGATCTCCATCTCCCTGGGCCAGATCGAAGACTGCGGAGTTCATCTGCCGCAAGGGACGCAGCACATTGCGGTGGATCAAGACCATCAGCAACAGGATGATGCCGACGTCCAGCACCACTATCTGCCAGACGGTGGTGATGAGCAGATGGCGCAACTGGATTAAAATGGCCCGATCACTGCTGACCACCAGCAGATTGGCCACCGTCTTGAGCTGGCCGTTGTCGTCGTAGACCAGCTCATGACTGGCGTGGCTGCCCAGATCGGCGGGCAGCTTTGCCACGGCCTGAATTTCACCGGCATCATCACGGACAAACCCCGCTACCAGCTTGTCCTTGTTGACCACCAGCAGGCTGCTAAGCGCATCCGTGGCCAGCTCGGATTTGAGGGATGCCTCGACAAAAGCCGATTCGTAATTCCACAGCGGACCAGGCAAGGAGAGCTGCAACCGGCTGATGGCCTGCTCGACCATCTCGGCCTGTCGGCGGTAGCTCTCCTCCCTGGCGGCGTTGTAGTTATATCCACCAAACAACACCAGCAGCAGACTCACCGACAGGGAGGTCAGCACGGCAATCCTGAACGTCAGACTATTCCAACCCATGGTTCCCTCCCGATATCGGCAACGACGTCTTGTTACAACTTAATGGTACTTGGCATTGATCTTGTCGATGGTGCCATCCGCCTTCATGGCGGCCAGGATCTCGTTGAGCTTGTTGATGAGCTCATCCGGGGCTTCCTTGTTGAAAGCCAGGCTCATCTGGGTTTCCTTGAACACAAACACCGGCTTGGGACTGGACGTCTTCTCCTGGGCGGCCAGATAGGGGGCCAGGTACTCCCCGGTCGCCCAGAGATCGATGCGACCAGCCTCCAGTTTCTTCACGTTGGCGGTATCGTTGGCCGCCAGTTGCAGCTTGCCAAACCCTTGCGCCTTGAGATATTCGGCAGCGGCATCACCGTTGTAGCCCCCAACCGAATACTGCTTCGCATCTTCCAAGGAGTTGACCGTAATGGTGGAAGACGGATTGGCAAAGAAAACCCAGTTGTTGTTGACCAGCGGCCCGACCCACTTGAAGAGGTTTTCCCGCTCCGGCGTGCGCGTGGTGGAGTACAGGGCGGTATTGGGCGTGCTGAGGGTATCTTCGTAGGCACGCTTCCAGGGCATCATGCTCAGCTTGTATTCGACCCCGGCCCGCTTGAACAGCTCCTCCACCACCTCTGTGGAGAGGCCGACTATCTTGCCCCCCTCCCCCTGCATGTTGAACGGCGGATAATCCTCGGTCATCACGTTCAAGGGTGCCGCCTGTACGGCTCCCAGCGCCAGCACCGAAGAGGCCGAGAACAGGGCGCTTTTCCACAACAGTTGATATTTCATTGCAACCTCACTTTGCTCACAGCTCGTCCCTCAATGTCCGCACCAGTCGATGTGCGGACCCTTACGACCCTTATCGGATCGTGCCGGCTTGCACGGTTTGCCGCGCCTTCGTCATGTCGGCGGCAAGCAGATGGGGTGGTTTCGCAGGGTGCAACGGCAAGAACAGCATCATAAGAAGAGAGGAAGATGCATCCCATGATGGGGGGCGTAAACGCCTCTTTTTTCATACTGATCCGCACAGCACAGTGTCAAACCTGACCTTTAGCAAAGGTCAGGAACAGGGATCCGTCAAATGGTGCCCTGGCCAGACAGGCTTCAATCAACCCCCATTTTGAGGCTGGCGGATACTCTCGGACGACAACGCCTGCCGGTGAGCAAGTTATTGACTTTATACGTATTAAAACTCCACCGGCCCAGCGATGTATCAGATGGCGGAAAAGAGAGAGGCCACCCTGAGGTGGCCTCTGCAAGACAGGGATACGCCGTCCGTTGACTCAATCCTTGGCGCTTTCCATGGCACCCTCTTCGGAGTGCTGGGGCAGGATGAGGTTGAGCAGGATGGCGGCCACCGAGGCCAGACCCACGCCCGCCAGGGCGAAGTCACCGATCTTCATCTCCAGCGCGCCGACACCCACGGTCAGGGTCACCGCCACGATGGCGATGTTGCGCGACAGCCCCAGATCGACCTTGGACTCCACCAGGGTCTTGAGACCGATGGCGGCGATGGATCCGAACAGCAGCAACATGATGCCGCCCATCACCGGCATCGGGATGGAGGTGAGCAGGGCGTTGAACTTGCCGAAGAAGGCCAGAATGATGGCGAACACCGCGGCCCAGGTCATGGTGACCGGGTTGAAGTTGCGGGTGATCATCACGGCGCCGGTCACTTCGGCATAGGTGGTGACGGGAGGACCACCGATGAAGCCGGCGAAGCAGACGCCGATGCCGTCACCGGCCAGGGTACGGTGCAGACCCGGGTTCTTGGTGTAATCCTTGCCGGTCACGCCACCGATGGCCAGCACGCCGCCGATGTGTTCGATACAGGGGGCGATGGCTACCGGCAGCATGAACAGTGCCGCAGCCCAGTTGATCTCCGGGGTCACGAAGTGGGGCAGCGCCAGCCAGGGGGCGTTGACCATGCCGTCGAAACTCACCTGCCCCATCAGCACGGCAGAGACATAGCCCGCAATCACGCCACACAGGATGGGGATGAGCTTGATCCAGCCCTTGCAGAACACCGCCGCAATCAGGGTGACCGCCAGCGAGATGCCGGCCAGGGTCAGCGCCGTCGAGGCAGGCATCACCTGCTCACCGCCGGCACGACCCATGGCCATGTTGCAGGCCACCTGGGCCACCGACAGGCCGATCACCATGATCACCGGGCCGATCACCACAGGCGGCAGCAGCTTGTGCACAAAGCCCATGCCGCGGGCACGAATGAGCGCGGCCAGGATGAAGTACATGAAACCGGCGGCAAACAGACCGAACATGGTGGAGGGCAGTCCCCAGGTCTGAGTGGCGTAAATGATGGGGGCGATGAAGGCAAAGCTGGAACCGAGGAAAATCGGGACCTGGCGGCGGGTGCAGAGCTGGAACAGCAGGGTGCCTACACCGGCACCAAGCAGGGCCATGGAGGGGTTCAGTCCGGTGAGCAGGGGCACCAGCACCATGGCACCGAAGGCGACAAACAGGATTTGCAGCCCGGCGACGCTTTGCTTGACTAAGGAAAACATGGATGTCCTTAATTTTTTGATAACTGACAGGGATATTTGACACTTTTCAGTTATCACAAGACTTTTTCAAGGCACTGAATGAGCCATTCGGCATCATTTGTTGCCTCTTACTGCTTGGGGAGGGCATGAAACTGGCTTTTTAGGCGGGATTCGTTGCTACAAGCATCGAGGAAGCGATTTTACGCACTTTTATGGCCGGCGCCAATCGTTTTTCCATGCTGTTTTGTTTGTCAATGGCTCCCCTGCCCCTCCATCAGCCCGCCCTATACTTGATGACGTGAACCCAGCCGGACAAGGAGTCCCCCATGTCACTGCCCGCTTTCAAGCCCAGCCAGCGCCGACTGCTGGTGGGTTCGGCCATCGCCCTGGCCCTGTTTGCCACCCCGCTGAGCTATGACTTCAGCCACCATCAGTGGCAGGTGAATCAGGCCTATGCCAAGTCCTGTTTCGTGACCGGCACCCGCATCCTGATGGCCGACGGAGAGGAGCGCCCCATCGAGACCCTGCAGGCCGGTGAACGGGTGCGGGATCAATATGGCCGCAGCAACCTCATCCTCGCGGTCGAGCGGGTGCTGCTGGGAGAGCGCCGTCTCTATGGAATCAACCGGCTGGCTCCCTTCTTCACTGCCGAGCACCCCTTCCTGACCACCCGCGGCTGGGCGGCCATCGCGCCGGCCATGACCCGCACCGAAAACCCGACCCTAGCCGTGCTGCCGCTCTTTACCGGCATGCACCTGCTGGGCTGGTCTGAGCACGGCAGCGCAGGCAACCTGGCGCTGGCTCCGCAGCCCGCCCTGCTGCTGGTGGAGTCCCTCTGCTGGATTGATGCCTCGCCCACCACGGCACTGTTCAACCTGATCCTGGATGGCAGCCACAGCTATATCGCCAATGGGCTGATCGTTCACAACAAGGATGGCGACGGCAATAGCGGTGGGGGTGACAGTGGTGGTGGAAGCAGCAGTGGTGGCGGCGGTAGTAGCAGTGGAGGTGGAAGCAGCAGCGGTGGAGGTGGCAGTGACAGCGACGGCGGCAGCAACAGTGGCGGTGGTGGCAGTGACAGCGACGGCGGCAGCAGCGGTGGCGGCGGCAGTGACAGCGACGGCGGCAGCCATGGCAGTGACGACAACGGCGGTGGGGAGCACGCCGGCGGCGAGCAACATGCCGGAGGGGATCGCCATGCCGGTGGCGAACAGCATGGCGGCGGGGAACGTCACGCTGGCGGCGATCGTCACGGTGGTGGACGAGGCCTGGGCAACGGCCTCGATGACAACGGAGTGGACGCCGTCGATGCCAGCGGCAACGAGATCCGGGGTGACGGCACGGTCGACGACAACGGGGTAGACGCCGTCGATGCCAACGGCAACGAGATCCGGGGCGATGGTACGGTCGATGACAACGGCATGGATGCCGTCGATGCCAATGGCAACGAGATCCGGGGCGACGGCACGGTCGACGACAACGGCATGGATGCCGTCGATGCTGACGGTAACAAGCTGCGGGGGGATGGTACGGTCGACGATCGCGGCCAGACCCTGACCGATGCACAGGAGCAGGCCCTGATCCAGCAGGGGTTCAACAGCAAGGAGCAACCATGAGCCGTTATCTGCTGATCTGCCTGGCGCTGTGGTTGTCCGCCTGCGCCAGCCAAAGCGCCGCCCCGCTCTACCACCAGATGGACAAGCAGGACGTGGCGCTGGCCAACCAGGCGCTGGCCGAGGCGCTGCAAACCCGTCCCAAGGGTCAGAGCCTCACCTGGTTCAACCCCGCCAGCCGCCACTCGGGCAGCGTCACGCCGCTGCGCACCTTTCGCCATCCCAACGGTCTCTGGTGTCGCGGCTATCGCGAGCAGCTCTATATAGGCCAGGCCAGCCAGCAGTGGCAGGACACCGCCTGCCGCAGCAAGGCGGGGCACTGGCTGCCGCTGCGCGGCTGACAAGATAGCTGACCGCTCAGGTGACAAAACAAAGAGGGGTGGCCATGGCCACCCCTCTTCTATTGCAACTATTGCAAGTGCAAGCTTACGCCCGTCATACCCGGCGGTAGGGCAGATAGACCGGCTCCCACATGTGGTTGAGGATGTGCTGCTGCAGATCCTGACCGATCAGCGGATGGGAGGGATCCCGCCGCACTATGTCCTTGAGCACCGCCGTCGCCACATGCACCGAGATGCTGCGCAGCTCGCGAATGCGCGGATAGACGGCCCCCTTCGCCAGGTCCACCTCGCTCACGCACTCCGCCAGCGCAAAGGCCGCTGTGGTGAAGATGTCCGGCGTGATCTCGCGGATCTGGCTGACGATGGCCGCCAGCCCCACCCCCGGGAAGATGAAGACATTGTTGCCCTGGCCGACCCGGAACTCCTGCCCCTCGTAGTGCACATCCTTGAACGGGCTGCCGGTGGCGACGATGGCCTTGCCCTGGCTCCAGCGATAGATGTCCTCCGGCAGCGCCTCGCAGTTGGCGGTCGGGTTGGAGAGCGGGAATACCATGGGGCGCGCACAGTGGTTGAGCATCAGCTGGATATGCTGCTCCTTGAAGGCGCCACCCGCACCGCTGGTCCCCAGCAGTACCGTGATGGGCACGTGACGCAGCACGTCGGTCAGGTTGGCCTTGCCGGGCACTTCGGTGTCCCAGCCCGACAGCAACAGGCCCGGCTTGGCGTAGCGGCGCTTGTATTCGTCGAGCCCCTCGCGGTTGTCGCACACCAGCCCCTGGGTATCCAGGATGTAGATGCGATCGCGGGCCGCCTGGGGATCCAGCCCTTCGCGGATCATGCCCGCACAGATCTGATCCGCCACCCCGACCCCGCCGGCACCGGCGCCATAGACCAGGTAGTTCTGCTGGCCCAGGGTCTCGCCCTTGACCTTGACCGCCCCTATGATGCCCGCCAGCACCACGGCCCCGGTCCCCTGAATGTCGTCGTTGAACGACGGCAGGGACTGCTGATAACGGGAGAGGTTGTTAAAGGCGTTGGACTTGCTGAAGTCCTCCCACTGCAACACGGCATTGGGGAAGTGGCGCTTGACCCCGGCCACGAACTTGTCGATGAAGTCGTCGTACTCCTTGCCGCGAATGCGCTTGTGGGGCTGGCCCAGATACATGGGGTCATCCAGCAGCGCCTGGTTGTCGGTGCCCACGTCCAGCGCGATAGGCAGGCAGCAGGCGGGATGGATGCCGGCCCCCAGGGTATAGAGGGAGAGCTTGCCGATGGGGATGCCCATGCCGCCCACCCCCTGGTCACCGATCCCCAGGATCCCCTGGCTGTCGGTCACGACTATGATGCGCACCGACTTGGCATCGAGATGACGGGCCAGGGAGCCCATGTCCTCGACGTTCTTCGGGGTGATGTAGAGGCCGCGTGGCTTCTGGAAGCGGTGGCTGAACTCCTGACACGCCTTGCCCACGGTCGGGGTATAGATGTAGGGGGTCATCTCCTCCACGTGGCGTGCCAGCAGGGCGTAGAACAGAGTCTCGTTGCGATCCTGCAGGGCCCGCAGGTTCTGGTACTTCTCGATGTCGCTGCAGGCGCTCAAAAAGCCCTGATAAACCCGCTCCAGCTGGGCTTCAAACGTTTGAACCTGGGGAGGCAACAGGCCGTCGAGCTCGAAGTCGGCGCGCTCCTGTTCGGTGAAGGCGGTACCCTTGTTGAGGTTGCGATCGTTGAGCAGATCGGTGCCAGTCAGTGCAACGGGGCGAAAATCTTGTCCCTGTGCATCTTTCCACAGCAGATATTGTCCGGTAGCCATAGTCATTCTCTTTGATTTACGTGAAATTGCCGTTCGGCAGGAGAGCAAGACTCATAATGAAATCAATCATATGACGTTTGGTCGTTTTATTTTGTGAGCTTGGGCATACCCTGCGGCCAAAAACCGTGGCAGGACGGACTTCGGCCTTATTCAGACCATGCATATCGGTTAAGTTGCGCGTACAACAAAGGGGCGCCGCAGCGCCCCTTCTCTTTCATCCTGATGTCGCGGCCAGCCTCAGCCGGACTTGCCCGTTTTAGGCTCGTCGAGCTGGTGCTTCACCTCTTCATACCAGAGGTCGTGGTGCTCCCTGGCCCAGGTCTCGTCCACCTCGCCGGTCACCATCCCCTCCAGCGCCCCTTCCAGCTGGAACAGGCCCATGTAGATATGGAAGATGAAGCCGCAGATGAGGATCAAGGCGCCTACGATATGGATGAAGCTGGCCCACTCCATCTGGCGACGCAGCTGGCCGAAGATGGGGAAGTCCAGAAACAGCCCGGTCGCCACCACGATGCCGCCAAACCAGATCAGCAGCCAGAAGATCGCCTTCTCGCCGCCGTTGGAGAAGCCCGCCGAGGGGTGACTCCCCTTGTGGGGTCCCAGCATGCCGCCCGCCTTCATAAACCACTGCACGTCCACCATGTTGACGATGTTGTGGCGGAACCACTTGATGAGCACCCCGAGCAGGCAGAGGAAGAAGAGCGGCCCCACGTAGTTGTGGAACACCTTGGCGAACCAGATCCAGTTCTCCCACACCCCCATGCTCACCACCGGCTTGATGAAGTGCTTGCCGTAGATGATGGCCAGCCCCGAGCCGGACAGGGTCAGGAACATGCCCGCCGTGGTCCAGTGCAGCGCCCGATCGAGCCGGCTCCAGCGCTTGAGCTTACGCCCGGTGCGCGGCTTGGAGAGCTTGGTCGGCCCCACCGCCCAGTACATCAGGCCGCACATGGCCAAGGAGCCGAAGATGGCGATGGCACCGAGCGGCGACACCCACTTGGTCTTCACCTCGAACCAGAGCTGGCCCGGCACCGAGATGAGCACCCCGTGCTCCGGCGAGCGGGAGGTGGTCACCCCCTCCTGCCCGTCCTTCACCGCCCGCCAGTAGTCGGCACCGGCAAAGCCGACCGCCTCTTTTTCTGCGTCGGCGAAGCTGGCGGTACTCACCAGCAGCAGGGCGGCAAACAGGGCCATTAGCCAGGTTTTCATGCCGCCCCTCCCTTGCCCGCCTTGCTGGCGTCGTAAAACAGCTCTTCACCGCTGCCCCAGCCTGCTTCCTTGGCGCCGCGATAGGCGACCCGCTCGCGGAAGATGTCGGAGATGACCTGCGCATCCCCCGCCAGCAGCGCCTTGGTGGAGCAGAGCTCGGCGCACATGGGCAGCTTGCCCTCGGCGATGCGGTTGGCACCGTACTTCTGGCGCTCCGCCTCACTGTGATCCTCTTCAGGGCCACCGGCGCAGAAGGTGCACTTGTCCATCTTGCCCCGATCGCCAAAGGCGGCGGTCTTCGGGAACTGGGGCGCCCCGAACGGGCAGGCAAACAGGCAGTAGCCACAACCGATACAGAGATCCTTGTTGTGCAGCACGATGCCGTCGTCAGTGTGATAGAAGCAGTCGGCCGGGCAGACCGCCATGCAGGGGGCGTCGGTGCAGTGCATGCAGGCGACCGAGATGGAGGTCTCACCCGGCAGGCCGTCGTTGAGGGTCACCACCCGGCGGCGCTGGATGCCCCACTCGAGGGCATCGTCGTTCTCGTTCTTGCACGCCGTCACACAGCCGTTGCACTCGATGCAGCGCTTGGTGTCACACATGAATTTCATTCTGGCCATGAGATCAGGCTCCTACTTGGCGAAAACGGCACAGGGTGACCTTGGTCTCCTGCATCTGGGTGACCGGGTCATAGCCATAGGTGGTGACTATGTTGACCGACTCCCCCAGCACATAGGGGTCAGACCCTTCCGGATATTTGGATCGCAGATCCTTGCCCTCGAAGTGGCCGCCGAAGTGGAACGGCATAAAGGCGAGCCCAGGTTTGACCCGCGGGGTCACCAGCGCCTTCACCTTGACCCGGCCCCCTTCCGGCCCCTCGACCCACACATCCTGACCGTCGCGCACGCCGACGTCGTTGGCATCCGCCGGGTTCATCTCGACGAACATCTCCTGCTGCAATTCAGCCAGCCAGGGGTTGGAGCGGGTCTCGTCGCCGCCCCCCTCGTACTCCACCAAACGACCGGAGGTGAGGATGATCGGGAACTCCTTGCTGACGTCCTTCTCCTGCACCGAGGCGTACTGGGTCGGCAGGCGCCACAGGCTCTTGGCATCGGGCCAGGTGGCGTAGTCGGCCAAGAGATCCCGGCGCGGGGTGTAGAGCGGCTCGCGGTGCTTGGGCACCTGATCCGGGAAGGTCCACACCACGCAGCGTGCCTTGGCGTTGCCGTAGGGGACGAAGCCGTGCTTGATGGCGACCCGCTGGATGCCACCGGAGAGATCGGTCTTCCAGTTGCGCCCCTCAGCTTCTTTCTTCTCGGCCTCGGTCAGCTCATCCCACCAGCCGAGCTGTTTCATCAGATCGGCGGTGATCTCGGGATAGCCATCCTCCACTTCGCTCCCCTTCGGCCAGGAGTCTTCCGCCAGCAGCGAGACGCCCTGATACTCGATGCCGAAACGGGCACGGAAACCGCCGCCCCCTTGCGAGACCGGAATGCTGGTGTCGTAGAGGATATGGCTGCCGGGGTGCTTCATCTCAGGGGTGCCCCAGCAGGGCCAGGGCAGACCGTACACTTCGCCGCTGACCGGACCTCCTTCGGCCTTGAGGTTGGTCTTGTGGAAGGTGTGCCAGTTCTGCTGGTGCGCCTTGAGCCGCTCCGGGCTCTGGCCGGTGTAGCCCACGCTCCACATGCCGCGGTTGTATTCGCGGGTGATGTCTTCCAAGAGCGGCTCGTTGTTCTCCACCTTGATGTGCTTGAACAGCTCATCGGCAAAGCCGAGCTTCTTGCTCAAGAGATACATGATCTCGTGGTCCACCTTGGATTCGAACAGCGGCTCAACCACCTTGTCGCGCCACTGCATGGAGCGGTTGGTGGCGGTGACGGAACCATAGGTCTCGAACTGGGTGGTGGCCGGCAGCAGG
This sequence comes from Aeromonas sp. 600276, assembly GCF_049175815.1. NCBI lineage: Bacteria > Pseudomonadati > Pseudomonadota > Gammaproteobacteria > Aeromonadales > Aeromonadaceae > Aeromonas > Aeromonas sp. 600276. Next base: position 176,996 of record NZ_JAAKVU010000010.1, read on the forward strand.
TAGACGCCGTCGGTACGATCGTTCATGACGGCGGCGACGGTGGGGTACGGGTCGACAATCACCATCATGTCGAGCTTTTGCATCGCCTTCTTCATCTCCGGGCCGCGGGTCTGGGAGTTGACCGCATGGCCCCAGTAGAACATGGCGCGGATATTGGCCCCCTGCTCGATGAGATCGGCGTTCTCCAGCACCCCGTCTACCCAGCGGGAGACCGGAATGCCGTTGTTGTTCATCGGCAGCTTGCCGTTGTAGGCCTTGCTGTCAAAGCGGGCCTTGATCCACTCGTAATCAACGTCCCACACCCGGGCCCAGTGCTTCCAGGAGCCCTCTTCCAGCCCGTAGTAACCAGGCAATGAGTCGGAGGTGACGCCAAAGTCGGTGGCACCCTGCACGTTGTCGTGACCACGGAAGATGTTGGTGCCCGCCCCGCTCTTGCCCACGTTGCCGAGGGCCAGTTCGAGGATGCAGTAAGCGCGGGTGTTGTTGTTGCCGGTGGTGTGCTGGGTGCCGCCCATGCACCAGACCACGCAGCCGGGGCGGTTGTCGGAGAGCAGCTTGGCGGCGCCATACACCTCTTTTTCATTGAGGCCGGTCACCCGCTCCACTTCGGCCGGGGTCCAGCGCGCCACCTCTTTTTGTACCTCGTCCATGCCAAAGACGCGGGTGCGGATGAACTCCTTGTCTTCCCAGCCGTTCTTGAAGATGTGCCAGAGCATGCCCCAGATAAAGGCGACGTCGGTGCCCGGACGCAATGAGAGATACATGTCCGCCTTGGCGGCGGTGCGGGTGCGGCGCGGGTCGACCACCAGGATCTTGCAGCCGTTGCGCTCTTTGGCCAGCAGGATGTGCTGCATGGCGACCGGGTGGGCCTCCGCCGGGTTGGAGCCGATGAACATGATCGACTTGCTGTTGTGCATGTCGTTCAGGCTGTTGGTCATGGCGCCGTAGCCCCAGGTGTTGGCGACGCCGGCGACCGTGGTGGAGTGGCAGATACGCGCCTGGTGATCCACGTTGTTGGTGCCCCAAAGCGACGCCATCTTGCGAAACAGGTAGGCCTGCTCGTTGGAGTGCTTGGCGGAGCCGAGCCAGTAGACGCTGTCGGGGCCGGACTCCTTGCGAAGGCGCAGCACCTCGTTGCCCACCTCTTCGATGGCCTGCTCCCAGCTGATGCGCTGCCACTTGCCGCCCACCAGCTTCATCGGGTACTTGAGGCGACGCTCGCCGTGGCCATGCTCGCGCAGGGCCGCCCCCTTGGCGCAGTGACCGCCAAGGTTGAAGGGGTGATCGAAGGCCGGCTCCTGACCGGTCCAGACGCCGTTCTGCACCTCGGCATAGACGCCGCAGCCCACCGAGCAGTGGGAGCAGATGGTGCGCTTCACCTCGACCGGCACCTCGGCCGCCACGGTCTTGGCCTCGGCCCGCTGCATCATCGCCGGGGCCAGCCAGCCGGCCGCCACGGCACCACCCGCCACCAGACCGGAATTGACCATAAAGGCGCGACGGGTCAGCCCCTGACCGCGAGCGGCCCCATTATTTTGCAAACCGCCTTGCAAGCTGCCCTGCTCGCCCGCCTGGGGCTGCTCGGCACGTTTCGTCAGTTTCATGTGTTCTCCTTCACTGAGCCGGCTCAGTCGGTGCCGCGCAGGGTGCGATAAAAGTCGTGAACGTGGGGGGTCTCCCGATAGCCCTTGTCGGGTTCGGTGTCGTGGGTCAGCACCTCCTTGCCCACCACCCGGCCGGTGGCACCGGCCAGCACGCCTATGGTGGCAACCACCCCCACCCCCTTGATCAGATTGCGGCGGGACGGGTCTTTCAGCTGTTCATCGCTCATCTTTCTGTGACCTCTGTTGTTATGGTCGGCTGCGGTGAGCCGGTTTTGCTATGAGTGGGCGGCGCAGCGTCATGGCAGCGTCACCACCGGGCTGCCAAAGGGCAGGCGCAGTTCCTGTTCCAGTTTGAAGAAATCTTCGGCAAGGGCCCCGACCGCCCGGTAGAAGCTGCCCCCTTTCGCCTGTTGCTGATCGCGGCAGCAGGCGAGTACCCAGGGGGCAAGGTGGCGCTCATAGAAGCGGTTGCGATCCGGGTGCTGCTCGGCAATCAGTACCGCCATCACCTCACAGAGGGCAGCCAGGTGATCTTCCGGCTCGCACACCCCGCTCTGACGCTCGAAGCCGAGCGACTGCAGATCGGCGCGCAGCACCGCCAGCGGCAGCTCCATCAGGGAGCCGGTGAGATACCAGGAGGCAAACGGCACGATCTCCCCGCGCCCCAGCCCGATAAAGAGATCCTGATACTCCTCGGCAAGCTCGTGCTCGTGGTGGCTGCTGGCCGCCAGTTGCACCAGCCCCAGCCCTCTGGCAAAGGGGCCGGGCATGGCCTGCAACCCTTGCAGCCAGGCGAGCTGTTCGCCACAGGGGGCGGCGCGCCAGAGGCTCGCCAGCAGGGCGTAGAGATCGGCGCTGCTCTGTTCCAGTTCGGTCATGGTCAGTTCGCCAGCCTTTTCGTTATGTTGTTCGCTCATCACTGCCCCCTCACACCTTGAGCTGGGAGACGGGATCCGCCGCCAGCGCCGCAAACACATCCTTGACCCGGCAGTCCTCGCACATCAGCAGCCGCTGGGCGGCTTCGTTCTGGAAGTGGGAGTGACCGGCCAGTTTTTGCTGGATGCGGCGGATAAGGGAGGCCGGCGCGAACGGCTTGGCGCAGCGAATGCAGCAGGCCGCCTCTTCGGCTTTGAGGCTCTGCACGGCGCGGCGCGCCTCGGGCACGGGTTGCAGGCGGGGCGTGAGCACTATGGCCTGCTCGGGGCACGCCTTTTCGCACATGCCGCACTGGATGCAGTCCTGCTCGATAAAGTTGAGGCCCGGCGTGTGCCCCACCGCATGCAGGGCGCGGCTCGGGCAGACCGCCACGCAGCCCATGCAGAGGGTGCAGTCAGCTTCTTTCAATTCAACGCTGCCGTAAGGGGCGCCGTGGGGCACAACCAGCGGCTCGCAGCTCCCTTCGTTGGCCTGCCAGAGGGCATCGAAGGCGGCAAACAGGTTCTCCCGTTTGTCTCCTTTGAGCGGTTTGTCCAGCAGGGCAACCGCTGGCTCGCAGGAGATCGGCTTATCTTGTTCGGCATCCGGGTTAAACAGGGCGATGCGATCAGCAGAGAGACCGGCGCCCGCCAAGAGCACGGCGGCGCTCGCCAGCTCCCGCTCAACCAACGCCCGGACGCTCTCGGGGGCATCGTCACCCAGCGCGATGCGCACCGCGCTGGCGCCATAGGCGAGGGCGGCAAACCAGCTCTCGATGCCTAAACTGGCGCTCTCCTCCACCCAGATCGGCAGCCAGTTGGCGGGCAAACGGGTGAGTTCGACTTCGACCCATTCCCGCTCGTTTTCACCGGCAATCAGCAGCTGGGGCGCGTCGCCCCCCGCCTCCCGGTAGTGCTTGAGCAATCGGAAGAGGTAGTCGCCGCTGGTGTTGGCATCGGGCTGGTGATAGGCAATCGCCCCGGTCGGACAGGCCGAGGCGCAACTGCCGAAGCCCTGACAGAGATGGGGATCGATCTGGATACGACCATTGATGGGCTTGAGGGCATCGGTCGGGCAGACATCGAGGCAGCGGCTGCAACCGGGCACGCCGCGAGCGGTAAAGGCGCAGGCCTCGGGGTCGAGGCGAAAATAGCGTGGCTTGTCGAAGATACCGGTGAGGGCACAGAGCTCGGCGAGCCGTTCGGCCAAGCCCGCGTCATCGGAAAGATGCAGATAACCGACCGGCGGGCGCTCCAGTGCAAACAGCGGGACGCGGCCCAGATCGGCCACCAGATCGAAACGCGGTTCGCGTAGCTGTTCACTGACAGCAGCCGCTTGTTGTGGAAAACAGAGCGCCGCTAGGTTAACCCGCTCACCCTGCCCATTGAGGCCGGTGAGCTGAAACTGACCGAGATACCCGCTCAGGCTCGGCTCGCGCAGGGTCAGGGCATCCAGGGCGGCGGTAGCCTCGAAGATGGTCTCGAGATCCGCCGCCTCGGCGTCATGCACCGACTCGGTCACCAGCAGGGTCGGCATCACTCCTTGGGGCAGCAGGCTGGCGGCGCGGCGAATGCGGTCTTCCGCGCCGACCAGCAGCAGGCGCCCCTGACTCTGGTAGGAGACGGTGGTCGGGATCAGGTTGTCGGTCTTGACCGTGTGCTGCAGGGCATGGGCGCGGGCACGTTCATTGCGCGCGGCCACGCCATCGGCGGTCAGAGTTGCGACGGATGTCGTTATGGGTTGTTCGATGCTCACATGCACTCCTGTGCGCGCCACCTCGTGGGATGGCGTGCTTGTTGGTCAGTTGGGAGAGCAAGAGCCGAGCCAACTCCCCCAGGAAAAAAGTGACTGGCAGGGAGTCAGGATCCCAAATGCTCCATTCCCCCACCCTTGGTTGGGACATTTTGTCCATCATGGTCAACCAAAATGTCCCGATCGTCGGTGTGGGTTTGAGAATGGTTATCAGCCACCCCTTGCGGCTCGCTGGTTATGGCCGTGGCGGCCACAATCGCTGGTTCGGGTGCGGCGGAGGATAAGTGAGGCGCTTCGTCATCCGGCGCCGTCGCCTGCTCCACCAGCCAGTTGCGCAGCCCGGCGCTCAGGGCTGCGGGCAGCAATTCGGGCTGACTGAAATCCTGGGTGTAGTCGTCGAGTCCATCCGGCTTGTGAGTGCGAAACATGGCGCGCAGCGCCTCCTTGTCGGGGAGTTTGGCCTTGCCCGGCTGGGCCGTTTTCAGCGGAGGTTCGCCACTCTCAACCCCCGCAACGGCAAGGAGTTCACTGCTCCCCTTGTCAGTGCTGACTACGGGGCTATCCAGCGCAGTATCTGGGTTTCCAGCTTCGCGACTGCCTTCGATGGGGGTGGCAACTGCCTCGGGGCTAACCTCTTCCCTCGGCGGCAATACCTGATGCTTGCGCGCCTCACTCTTGCGAGACGACCAGCGCTTGAGGAACTCACTCATGGGCGCTGTTTCCGCTTTGGCTACCACGCTCGCGGCCATCGGGGCCGGTGGCTTTAACGGCGCCACAGCTGGCTTGATCTATCGTATCGACACCGAGCTGATCCTGCGCCCGTCCCTTGCCCTTCTTGCCTTTGCGACGGGCCTCCAGCAGCTCGCCGTGGCGGCCGATAAAGGCCTCCACCCAGGCTTGCAGCGCTTCGGGCAGCGGGCAGGAGAGCACCTGCCGCTCGCCATCCATATAGGCAGCGGCCACGGTCTGGCTCAGGGTGAGGCCATCGGCCACAAAGCCACTGTCCACGCGGCTTCCGGTGACAAAGAGGCGGGGCGAGCCGGAGCTCAGGTTGAAGCGATAATCCCCTCGCTCGTCACGAAACAGGGTAAGGGGCAAGGCACCGGCAGCCTTGGGCTCGGCGGGATGGAGCGCCGCAATCTCGAAACGGCGGCTCTGCCAGCGGCCAACCTGGCTGTCGATGGCCTTTAACTCCAGCTGCAGCCAGCGCTGCGGGGAGAGGGGTTTGGTTGTGTCTTGCACTGTCACGGCTCCCATCAGAAGGTCTCAGCCGGGCCGCCCTCCCCCGTAATCCACCTCGGTCGGGGCGGATCACAGCTGGAGATTTATGGCGGCCACGGCCATCAATGGGATAAGACATAGCAAGAGTGGGGCCAAGGCCGGTCTGGTGGCCGATGGGGGCTTTGATGCAGATTGGCGCGAGCGTAGGTTGGTGCAGAGCGCAGCGAAGCCCAACATGCAGCGTAAAACCAATCCACCAGAGCCTGATCGAGGTGATGGCAAGCGTCGAATGTATGGAGATGGTATTCACCTGACAGTTGCCCACAAAAGGGAGTGGTCATACGGCTTCAAACCGGATAACAAAAC